>JAKFWE010000412.1 GCA_021732895.1 Allobosea sp.
GCGTCGCGGAGACCGGCGGGGCCGAGCCGGCGGCGACCAGGTCCGGGGCCGGCTGCTGTGCGACATAGGCCGGAATCGTGCTGCGCAGGCCGCGCGCCTGCTGCGCCAGCCCCGGCAGGGCGCCGACGAGGCCGGCGCAGGCGACGCCGGACAGGAGCAGCACTTTGGCGCGACGGGACACGGAAGGGGCTGCGCTCCGGAGCAGGCGGCCTGCTGCGCGCCGGGATGGCGCGCATGGTTAACGGAGTTAGAACGAAGAGGGTTAACGGCGCGTCAATAACCGTCGTCCCGGCGCTCTCGACGGCGGTGGAACAACGCCGCCGCGTCGTGCTAGAGGCTGCGCATGACAGCCGACATCCGCGCCTCGGCGCTGCGCACCATCGCGACTGAACGCAACGGGCTCGAAACGCTGCATGCGGCGCTGGCCGATGGGCTCGGCGAGCCCTTCGCCGCGGCTGTCGCGCTGATCCGCGCCGCCGGCGGCCGCGTCGTCGTATCCGGCATGGGCAAATCCGGCCATGTCGGCCGCAAGATCGCCTCGACCCTGGCCTCGACCGGCACCCCGGCGCATTTCGTCCATCCCGCCGAAGCCAGCCACGGCGATCTCGGGATGGTCCAGCCCGAGGATGTCGTGATCGCGCTGTCCTGGTCGGGCGAGACCGCTGAACTGGCGGCCCTGATCGCGCATACGCGGCGCTTCCGCGTCGGGCTTGTCGCGGTGACCGCCAACGCCGAGAGCGCGCTTGGCCGCGAGGCTGACGTGGCGCTGGTTCTTCCCAGGGCGGAGGAGGCCTGCCCCAACGGGCTGGCGCCGACGACCTCCACCACGATGCAGATGGCGCTGGGCGACGCGCTCGCCGTCGCCTTGCTGGAGGCGCGCGGCTTCTCGCGCCAGGACTTCTTCGTCTACCATCCCGGCGGCAAGCTCGGCGCGCAGCTCAAGACTGTCGAGAGCATCATGCACCGGGGCGAGGCCTTGCCGCTCGTGGGTGAGAGCGCGGCCATGGCCGATGTCGTGGCGATGATCTCCGCCAAGGGCTTCGGCTGCGCCATCGTGACGACGCCCGCCGGCGCGCTCGCCGGCATCGTGACCGACGGCGACCTGCGCCGCAGGCACGGCGCCGGCTGGGGCGGCCGGCAGGCGCGCGACGTGATGACCACGCAGCCGCGCGTGGTGTCGCCCGACGCGCTGGCGGTCGAGGCGCTGGAGCTGGTCGACCGGCTGCGCATCTCGGCGCTGGTCGTGGCCGACGCCGACAACCGGCCCGTCGGCATCCTGCATGTGCACGACCTGCTGAGGCTGGGCGTGGCGTAGCGCTCTCGGGACGGCCCGGCTGCGTCACCTGCCATCAGTCGCGACTTTCGGCTGCCTCCAGCGCCATCGTTCGGCGCATGTACTGGTCGAAAAGCGGCACCGTGAACGCGGTGTCGCCGTGCGAGGGGGAATAGATCATGCCCTTCTTGATCAGCGCGCTGCGCGTCGGCGCCACGGACGTGACTTTCACACCGAGCCTTTCGGCGACGTCACCGGATCTGTGTTTGCCAGCGCCGAGGTCGGCGAGCGCGCGCATATAGCGCTTCTCCGAAGGATTGCACCGATCGAAGCGAACCTTGAAGAAGCTACGGTCGAGCTCGACCGTGGCCTTGACGCTCGCCTTGTCGATGACGTCTTCGTCGATCGTGGTCGTAGGGGCCAAGTTCCAGGCCTCATAGGCCCACTGCTGAAGAAAATAGGGATACCTTTCCGTCAATTCTATGATCGAAACGATGGCCTTTTTCGTAAAGAAGGCCCCCTCGCTTTCGGCGGGATTCTGGATTGCGGCGATCGCGTCCTGGACTGACAGCGCTCCGATGTCAGGGAAGCGAAAGAGACGTTCCGCGTATGATTTCGAGTTGCCCGCAAGCCCCAGAATCTGCGGCAGTCCGGCGCCGACCAGAATGAAAGGAAGCTGTCTCTGATTGATCCGATGGATCGCCATGATCAGAGCGGAAAACTCTTCGGCGGCAAGGTATTGCATTTCGTCGAGGAAAATCGCGATGGGCCTGGACGCCGCTTGCGCCGCTTCCGCCACCGCGACGATCAGGTCCGGCAGATCGCTCTCGATGTGCCCGCTATCCGCGAGGCCCGCTTCGGCATCAATGCTCAAGCCGATATCCAGGTCGCCGATTGTGACCCTCAGGCCGTCGAGGAACCCCTTCAGGGCCCGCAGCCCGCGTCGCGCCTTGTCCTTCGCGCTCTCGACGATGCTGAGTTGAAGCAGAATGGCTCTCAGCGGCGGAACGATCAGTTCGGGCAACGACTTGCCTTCATGCGCCTCGACGATCGAGGATTTGAAGCCCGCCTGCTCGGCGATATCGTGCAGCCGATTGAGCAGAACTGTCTTCCCGACGCCACGCAGGCCGACCAGAATGAGACTTTGCGCCGGGCGACCGGCAGCGATGCGTTTGAGTGCGACGCTGCCGGCTTCGATCACATCGGCGCGGCCGGCAAGCTCGGGCGGCGGCGTTCCCGCTCCGGGAGCATAGGGGTTGCGAACGGCGTCCATAGTGAGTTTATCCGATTATATTAGATAATCACTATAATCGGATAAACATCTCAGGGAGACTGTCAAGCTCGACCTGGCGCCCCGCATCCGGTGTCAGCAAGCGCACGATGCACGCCGATTCCGCACCGCGCGGACTCACCCCCGTTCGTAGAGCAGCCTCGCCCGGATCGTGCCGTCGAGCTGGCGGATTTCCTCCAGGATCTCGCGCGCCACCTCGCCGATCGGATCGGCCTCCATCACGACATAGCCGAGCTCGCCGTCGGTCTGGTAGTTCTGCGCCGCGATGTTGAGATCGCGCCGCGCGAAGACGTCGTTCAGCCGTCGCAGCATGCCCGGCACGTTGCGCTGGACATGGATGAAGCGGGTGCCGCTCGGCCGTCCGGGCAACTGCACCTGCGGGAAATTCACCGCGCCGAGCGTCGAGCCGACATCGGAATACTCGACCAGCTTGCGAGCGACCTCGGCCCCGATGCGCTCCTGCGCCTCCTCGGTCGAGCCGCCGACATGGGGCGTCAGAATGACGTTGGGCAGGCCCTGCAGCGGCGAGACGAAGCGCTCGGCGTTGGAGGCGGGCTCGACCGGGAAGACGTCGATGGCCGCGCCCGCGATATGGCCGCTGCGGATCGCCGCCGCCAGCGCCTCGAGGTCGACGACCGTGCCGCGCGAATTGTTGATCAGATAGGCGCCGGGCCGCATCAGCGCGAGCTGCTTCGCGCCGATCATGCCGGCTGTCGCCGGCGTCTCGGGCACATGCAGCGAGACGACGTCGCTCCAGCCGAGCAGATCGTCGAGACTGGCGACCGAATCGGTGTTGCCGTGCCGCAGCTTGTCGGTCTGGTCGTAGTAGATCACCCGCATGCCCATGGCCTCGGCCATCGTCGAGAGCTGGCTGCCGATGCTGCCGTAGCCGACGATGCCGAGGATCTTGCCGCGCACCTCGAAGGAGCCGTTGGCTGACTTGTCCCAGCCGCCGGCATGGGCGGAAGCCGAGCGGTCGGTGATCTTGCGCAGCAGCATGACGATCTCGCCGATCGTGAGTTCGGCCACGCTGCGGGTGTTGGAGAAGGGCGCGTTGAAGACGGGCACGCCGATCGCGGCCGCGGCCCTGAGATCGACCTGGTTGGTGCCGACCGAGAAGCAGCCCACGGCGAAGAGGCGTCTCGCCTTGGCGAGAACCGCCTCGGTCAGCTGCGTGCGGGACCGGATGCCGAGAATATGCGTGCTGTCGAGCTCTTCCAGCAGCGCAGCCTCGTCGAGCGCCTTGGGCAGACGCTTCATGTTGGCGTAGCCGGCCCCGAGCAGGAGATCGGCGGCGGAATCATTGATGCCTTCGAGCAGAAGGACGCGGATGCGGTCTTTCGGGAAGGACAGGCGATCGGTCTGCGGGATCATGGCGCGTCGGGCTTTGAACGGGAGCCATCGCTATAGCCACGTCCCCGCCCGCGACAACCGGATTCTTCGCGCGCGGGCGTTCGCGCGGCGACCGCGCTCTGTCGCCTCAGGCCTTCTCGACGACCAGCGTCGCGCCCTCGACGCGCACCACCCGGACCTCCGCGCCGGCCAGCAACTCGGGGCCGATGATCCGCCAGGACGAATCGTCGATGCGAAGACGGCCCTCGCCGCCCTGCATCGTCGCCTCCAGCCGAAACACCTTGCCGACAAGGCCCCGGCTGCGATCGTTCAGGCCCTGCGCCGTCTCCGGCTCCTCGCGCCTGCGCCGCGTCAGGGTCCAGCCGACGAGCACGGCGACGAGGCTGAAGCCGGCGAAGACCAGGGATGCGCCCTGCCAGCCGAGGCCGCTCAGGCCGACCACGAGTCCGGTCAGCAGCGCAGCCAGCCCGAGCCAGATCATGAAGACGCCCGGCGCGAGCATCTCGGCGCCGATCAGAATGAGGCCGAGCACGACCCAGGCCCAGCCGCCGAACCCAGCCACCCAGCCCAGCATCACCGCGCCCTCATGGCGTCTGGCGCCCGGCGGCCGGCACGGAGCCGGCGCGGCGGCTCTCGATCGCCTCGTCGCCGAAGACGGCGCGGGTGAGCTGCGCGATGCCGCCGACCGTGCCGGCGAGCGCGGCGGCCTCGATCGGCACGATCACCAGCTTGCTGTTCTGGGCGGTCGCGAGCGCCTTGAGCGCGTCGGTATAGCGTTCTGCAATGAGGAAGTTCGCCGCCTGGATGTCGCCCTTCGAGATCGCCTCGGAGACCATCGCGGTCGCGGCGGCCTCGGCCTGCGCCGAGCGCTCGCGCGCCTCGGCGTCGCGGAAGGCGGCCTCGCGGCGGCCCTCGGCGGCGAGGATCTGGGACTGCTTCATGCCCTCGGCCTTCAGGATTTCCGCCTGACGCAGGCCATCGGCCTCCAGCACGGCGGCGCGCTTCTCGCGCTCGGCCTTCATCTGGCGGTTCATCGCGCCGACGATGTCGGCCGGCGGCAGGATGTCCCGGATCTCGATGCGGGTGACCTTGACGCCCCAGGGCGAGGCCGCCGAATCCATCACCCGCAGCAGCCGCTCGTTGATCTCGTCGCGATGCGAGAGCAGCTGGTCGAGATCCATCGAGCCGACCACGGTGCGGATATTGGTCATGGTCAGGGTCATCAGCGCCTGGTCGAGTTCGGAGACCTCGTAACGGGCCCTGGCGGCGTCGAGCACCTGGTAGAAGGCGGCCGCGTCGATCCGGACGCCGGCGTTGTCCTTGGTGATCGCCTCCTGCGAGGGCACGTCGAGCAGTTGCTCCATGACGTTCACCTTGTGGCCGACGCGGTCGATGTAGGGCACGATCAGCCCGAGCCCCGCGCCGAGCGTGCGCGAATAGCGGCCGAAGCGCTCGATCGTGTAGTTATAGCCCTGCGGCACGGTGCGCACGCCGAGCGCGATCGTCAGGATGACGAGCCCGACCAGCACCACGACGACGATGTCGAACCCGTAGAGATCCATCTGGAACACCCCTGCCGCCGGCGCCGCGATTCAGATTCGAACCTAGGCCAGGCTGAAGTTCAGCCTGACGATTGCGACACCAGCATGCAAGCGCGCAGACCGGAGGCGCATCGAGGTCTCCGTTTTCGGTGCGCCGGGACCGGAGACGCGCGAATGCGTGTCCGAGATTTGACATGCGACATTCTCTGAGAAATGGCCTAGATGACCACTGCAGCAGCGTTTGCAATCCCTAATTTCCTGCGGAGGCAAAACGAATGATACCACGATGATCCTCGATTGTCGCAAACTTGAGGACGCACAAACACTGGCGCAGGCGATCGTGAATACGATACCCGAACCGTTCCTGGTGCTCGACGATCATTTCCAGGTGATGGCAGCCAGCGTTTCGTTCTACCGCCATTTCAAGGTTGAGCCCGCGCAGACCGTGGGGCGGCTGCTTTATTCGCTCGGCGACGGCCAGTGGGACATTCCGGCGCTCCGCGTGCTTCTGGAGACGATCGTTCCGGAACGCGCCGCGATGGACGGCTTCGAGATCGAGCACGACTTTCCCAATGTCGGCCGCCGGACGATGCTGCTGAATGCGCGGCAGGTTGCCTTCGACGACGGCGCCAACACGACCATCCTGCTGGCTTTCCGCGACATCACCGCCCGCCGGGCGATCGAGCGCGACAAGGAAGAGCTGCTGGCGCGAACCGAGGAACTGCTGCGCCAGAAGGGCATGTTGCTCCAGGAAATGCAGCATCGCGTCGCCAACAGCCTGCAGATCATCGCCAGCATCCTGCTGATGAAGGCGCGCGCGGTCTCCTCCGAGGAGACGCGCCGGCACCTGAGGGACGCCCATCAGCGCGTCCTCTCCGTGGCCGAGGTCCAGCGCCACCTGCATGCCTCCGAGGGCATCGACGAGATCGACGTCGATACCTATCTACCCACGCTGTGCGACAGCCTCGCCGCATCGATGGTCGGGGAAGGCCAGCCGATTGCGGTCAAGGCGTTGACCGATGTCGGCAAGATCGAGTCCGACAAGGCCGTGAGCATTGGGCTCGTCGTCACCGAACTCGTGATCAACGCCGTCAAATATGCGTTCCCGGCCGCCAGGGCCGACGCCCTAATCATGGTCACCTACGAAATCGACGGCGCCGACTGGAAATTGACCGTTTCCGACAATGGCATCGGCAATCAGGGCCGCGACGCGGCGTCGACCAGCACCGGTCGGGGTACCGCGATCGTGCAGGCGCTGGTCAAGCAACTGGGCGCGGTCATGGAGATCGCCAGCGGCGAGACGGGCCTGACGGTATCGATCACGCGCACGACCTTCGCCTCGCATCTGCCGAAGGCGATGTGAACCGGGTTCGGCCGAACGCCGCGTCTGGTCGCCTTCGTCATTGCGAGCGCAACGCAGCAATCCAGAGTTCGGCGCGAGACTGTTGGATTGCTTCGCTGCGCTCGCAATGACAGGTCACACCCAGCCCATCAGTTCCCGCTGCACCACCTCGGTGATCGCCCGCATGCCTTCCTCGGAATCATTCAGGCAGGGCAGATAGGCGAAGCTCTCGCCGCCATGCTCGATGAAAATCTCGCGATTCTCGACGTCCAGCTCCTCCAGCGTCTCCAGGCAATCGGCCGAGAAGCCCGGCGCGACGATGGCGAGCGATTTCGTGCCGGCCTCGGCCAGCGCCTTGACCGTCTCGTCGGTGTAGGGCTGGAGCCATTCGGCCGGGCCGAAGCGCGACTGGAAGGTCAGCCGG
Organism: Allobosea sp.; assembly: GCA_021732895.1. Taxonomy (GTDB): domain Bacteria; phylum Pseudomonadota; class Alphaproteobacteria; order Rhizobiales; family Beijerinckiaceae; genus Allobosea. Next base: position 7,225 of record JAKFWE010000412.1, read on the forward strand.
AAGCGCTCGGCGGGAAGGCCCAGTTCCTGGCGCAGCAGCCGCCAGGTCTTGGCGCAATGGCAGTGATAGGGATCGCCCTTGAGCAGGTATTCCTTCGGCATGCCGTGAAAGGAGCACAGGATCACCTCGGGCTCGAAATCGAGCCTGGCGAGCGAGCCGCGGATCGAATCCGCCAGCGCCGCGATGTAGACCGGATCGTCATGATAGGGCGGCGCGACGCGCACCGCCGGCTGCCAGCGCATCTCCATCAGCGCGCGAAAGGCCTGGTCGCAGGCCGTAGCCGAGGTCGGAGCGGCGTATTGCGGATAGAGCGGCACCAGCAGGATGCGGTCGCAGCCCTGGTCGAGCAGGCCCTGGAGCCGGCTCTTCACGTCGGGGAAGCCGTAACGCATCGCCCAGTCGAAGACGACGCGCTCGCCGGTGAGCGGCGCCATCCTTGCCGCGACCTGCTCGGTCTGTGAACGGGTGATCGTCTTGAGCGGCCCCTCGTCGCGCTCCTTGTTCCAGATCGAGGCGTAGTCCTTGCCCTTTTTGCCCGGCCGCGTCGTCAGGATGACGAGATTGAGCAGCGGCCACCAGATCCAGCGCGTCGTCTCGATGACGCGGCGGTCGGACAGGAACTCCTTCAGATAGGCCCGCATCGGCCAGTAGGAGGTGCCCTCCGGTGTGCCGAGATTCATCAGCAGCACGCCGATGCGCCCGGCCAGCACCGGCGGATGGTCGCCGGGCAGCCTGACTGCGCGCATCTCCCCGGGGGGCTTGGTCTGGACGGTCATGGCGGTCGCGCTTTCCTTGCCTTGTGATTTAGACGAGTTG
>JAKFWE010000269.1 GCA_021732895.1 Allobosea sp.
CAGCCCCCAGAGCAGCGCGCAGGCCCGCCTGTAGAGCGCCAGAGCCCGCCGGATGTCGGCCGCGCCGGCGGCGGCCCGCCCGTCGCCCATCCAGCCATCCTCGACCCTGACGGCGCCATAGACCCTCGGTCCCGCCAGTCTCAGGCCGAGCGCGCCCGCCGTCGCGGCTTCCGGCCAGCCGGCGTTGGGCGAGCGATGCCGGCCGGCGTCGCGCCACACCGCCCGCCACGCGCCCGCGGCGTCGGCCTCGCGATCCGTCGCGGCGGCCGCGACGAGCAGCACAGCCGAGAGGCGCGAGGCCGGCAGGTTGACGAGATCGTCGAGCCGCGCCGCGGCCCAGCCGAAGGCGAGGTGGCGTTCGCTCCTGTGGCCGATCATCGAATCGGCGGTGTTGATCGCCTTGTAGAGCGCGATCCCCGGCAGGCCGGCGAGGCCGAGCCAGAACGCGGGGGCGACCACGCCGTCCGAAAAGTTCTCCGCGAGGCTCTCGATCGCGGCGCGCGCCACGCCCGCCTCGTCGAGCCGGTCCGGGTCGCGCCCGACGATCAGCGAGACCGCCGCGCGCCCGGCGTCCAGTCCGCCGGTCTCGAGCCCGTCCGCGACCCGCGCGACATGCTCGTGCAGGCTGCGCTGCGCGATGAGGCTCGAGGCGAGCAGCGCCAGCGGCAGCAGGGCGACCGGGCCGAGCGGCGACGCCAGCCAGACCAGCAGCAGCGCCGCAAAGAGCGTGACGGCCAGCAGTGTGGCGAGCGCCGCGATCCCCGCCGCCCTGCGCCGCGCCGGGTGATCGCCGTCGCGGTTGAGCGCGCGGTCGAGCGTCGCGATCAGGGCGCCGAGCCAGGTGACGGGATGGCCGATCCGCGCATACAAGCCTCCGGGATAGCCGAGCGCCGCCTCGATCACGAGGGCGGCCAGGGCCAGAGGCAAGGTGTCGGACGGGTTCATGCGGATTTGCGAGGTGGGCTGTGGCTGAGGACGAGACCGGGCATGGCGGCGATCTCGGGCAGGCCCGCGCGCTGTTTCCCGATGCGCCCGAGCCGTGGATCGATCTCTCCACGGGCATCAATCCGCATCCCTACCCGCTTCCGCCGCTGCCGTTAAGCCTGTGGCGGCGGCTGCCGGGAGCGGCCGGGGAAGAGGCGCTGCTGGCGGCGGCGCGACGTGCCTACCGCGTGCCCGCGCAGGCCGGCATCGTCGCCGCGCCCGGAACGCAGATCCTGATCGAGATGCTGCCCCGGCTCGCCGGGGAGGGAGCGGTCGCCGTGCTCGGCCCGACCTATGCCGAGCACGCGCTGTCCTGGCGCAAGGCCGGGCGCGCCGTGGAGGACGTGGCCTCGCTCGACGCGGCAGGCGAGGCGGCGACGCTGGTCGTGGTCAATCCCAACAATCCCGACGGCCGCATCGTTCCGGCCGCGCGTCTCGCGACACTGGCGGAGCGATGTCGCGCGCGCGGCGGCCTCCTCGTCGTGGACGAGGCGTTCTGCGATTTCTCGCCGCAGGCCAGTCTGATCCCCGATCTGCCGCCCGGCGCGATCGTGCTGCGCTCCTTCGGCAAGACCTATGGTCTGGCGGGGTTGCGCGTCGGCTTCGCGGTCGGGGAGCCGGAACTCGTCGCTCGCCTGCGCTCGGCGCTGGGCCCCTGGGCGGTGGCGGGGCCGGCGCTCGCCATCGCCGCGGCGGCGCTCGCCGATGAGGGCTGGCTCAGCCAGGCCGAGGCGTCGGCGCGGGCGGCGGCCGCGCGCCTCGACGCCCTGCTGGCTCCGCATGGAACCGTCATCGGCGGCACCTCGCTTTTCCGCCTGCTGCGGACGCCCGGCGCCGCCGCGCTGTTCTCCGATCTTGGTCGTCGCGGCGTTTATGTCCGGCGCTTCCGCCATGAGCCGCGCTGGCTGCGCTTCGGCCTGCCGGGGGCGGAATGCGAATGGCTGCGGCTGGAGGCGGCGCTGGCAAGCCTCGGGCCGGATGGATCAGGCGATCGCATCTGCTGACGTCGGCGCCCGCGCGGCGCAGTCGTCCAGGGCCACGCGCTCGACATCGTCCCGAACGGCTTCGCTGCGCCGGCAATGACGGTATGGTTCACCGAGGAATCGCGACTTCACCTTCCGGAGCTCAGCCATGCCCAGCCTGCCGCCCGAACCCGAACTGACCATCGGTTTCGCCCATGCCGCCTATCAGTTGCAGGCCGAGTTCCTGTCGCGCGGCCGCGCCGCGAAGAGTTTCGAGGCGCGCAGCCTCGACGAGCTCACGGCGCGCGCGGCCGAGGCCGACGTGCTGGTGCTGTCCGGGCTCTGGCGCAACGAACTGATCGGCATGGCGCCGCGCCTGCGCTTCATCCAGTCGGTCAGCGCCGGCACGGACCAGTACGACAAGGCGGCGCTGGGGGCGGCCGGCGTCAGGCTCGCCAGCGCGCAGGGGGCCAACGAGCGCGCGGTCGCCGAGCACGCCATGGCGCTGATCCTGTCGCTGACCCGCCAGATCCATCTCGCCCGCGACAACCAGAACGCTAGACACTGGCGGCCGATGATCGGCGATCGCGGCCGCCGCGAGGACGAACTCGGCGGCAAGACGCTCGTCATCGTCGGGCTCGGCCGCATCGGCCAGCGTCTGGGCAGGCTGGCCGGCGCGTTCGACCTGCGCGTCGTCGGCGTGCGCCGCCAGCCCGATCCGGTCGCCGGGATCGACGAGATCGTCCATCCCGGCCGGCTGCACGAGGCGCTGGCCCGCGCCGACATCGTGGCGCTGACCTGCCCGCTGACGCCGGAGACGGAAGGGCTGATCGGCGCAGCCGCACTCGGCGCGATGAAGCCCTCGGCCCTGCTCGTCAACGTGGCGCGCGGCAAGGTCGTCGACGAGCCGGCGCTGATCGCCGCGCTGTCGGAGGGCCGCATCGCCGGCGCGGGCCTCGACGTCACGGTCGAGGAGCCGCTGCCCCCGGCCTCAAAGCTCTGGACGATGCCGCAGGTGATCGTGACGCCCCACAGCGCCGGCGAAACCCGCGCCTACGAGACCAACGTCGTCGATCTTCTGGTCGAGAATCTCGGGAGGCTCGGGCGCGGCGAGGCGCTACGCAACGCGATCGTCTGAGCGTCCGCAGCGGTCCGGACGCCTGTGAACCTCCATCCATTCGCCCCGTCCCCCTGCTGCTGTAACGTCATCGGCGGGGTGGAGTGCGGTTTCGCGTGGATTGCTGTCTTCGGCAGGGTTCTCTGGCGCGTCGGCGCAGCGTTCTCGGCGTAGCGCTGGCCGGCGCGATGCTGAGTTCGGCCGCGCCGCTGCGCGCGCAGGTCGTCTACCTCAACGGCGACGATGCGACTGGCCCGCTGGTCCTGACCGCTACGACCGAGTTGCTGGTGGCTTCGGGCGCCGCCACGCAAAGCGGGATCGTCTCCGGAGGCTTCGGCGTCGTCAAGAACGGCGCCGGCACGCTGATGCTCTCGGGCGCCAACACCTATACCGGCGGCACGACGATCAATCAGGGGCTGCTCGTCGCCAATCACGTCAATCCCGCGCCGGGCCCCGCCAATATCGACGCGCTCGGCTCGGGAACGATCACCTTGGCCGGCGGCGCGCTGCGCACCGATGGCGATCGGGACGGCGCCTATGCGCAGAACGTCGTCTTCGCCGCCGGCACGACCAGCGTGTTCTCCTCGGCCGCCGGCCGACTCACGCAGATCGGCGGCAATCTGACCGTCAACGCCGGCGCCACGGCGGTTTTCGGCGTCGCGGGCGTCGCCGGCACGGTCTATGTCAGAATCGGGACCGTGAGCTTCGACGCGACGTCCACGATCGTGGTGGCCGGCGGCACGCTGGCCGGGACGAGCAACTTCGGCACGGCGCTGGGCAGCGGTTCGACCCGCGTGGACGCCGGGGCGGTCCTCGATCTCCGGGATGCGAATTCGCCGACGATCCGCCACCTGTCCGGGGCTGGCGAGGTCAGGATTCCCGGCGGCGCGGTCGAGTCGCCGGGCCTTTCCCTGACGGTCGATGGCGGCGCGACGACGACGTTCTCTGGCGTCATCAGCGGAACCGACGGATCGAGCTCCGTTCTCGTCAGCACAAGACCGGGCACGACCGGGATAGGAACCGTGGTCCTGGCGGGCGCGAACACCTATGCCGGCGGCACCCGGATCTGCAACTGCACCATCCTGCAACTCGGCAATGGCGGGGCCTCGGGCTCGATCCTCGGCAATGTCGCCAACGCCGGCACGCTCGCCTTCAACCGCTCCGATGCCTACACCTTCGCCGGCGTCATCTCGAACGACGCGCTGACGGCCGGCTCGGCCGGCAAGGTCGTGCAGATGGGCTCGGGCACGACGATCCTGACCGGAACCAACACCTATTCGGGCGGGACCACCATCACCGCCGGCACGCTCAGCGTCTCGCGAGACGCCAATCTCGGCGCAGCCTCTGGTGGGCTGACCTTCAACGGCGGCGTGCTGCAGATCACCGGAACCAGTTTCGCCACGGCGCGCACGATCACCTTCGGCAATGGCGGCGGCGGGCTCGACATCGCGGATCCGGCCTTCACCTTCACGCTTCCGGCCGCGCTGACGGGGCCGGGCGGCTTCTCCAAGGCGGGGCCGGGCGTGGCCGTGCTGTCGGGCGCAAACAGCTATTCAGGCGCGACCAGCCTCACGGGCGGAACGTTGCGGGCCGGCGCGGCCGGCGCCTTCTCGCAGAACTCGGCCTTCACCGTGGCTTCGGGCGCGACGCTGGCGCTGAACGGATTCAATCAGACCATCGGCTCGCTGGCCGGCGCCGGCAGCGCCGCCATCGGCGCGGCGACGCTGACCACGGGTGGGAACAACGGCTCCACCACCTTCTCGGGCGCGATCTCGGGGACGGGAGGGCTGGTCAAGACCGGCTCGGGCGCGCTGACCTTGACGGGGACGAGTTCCTTCACCGGGGCGACCAGCCTCAACGCCGGCATGCTCGTCGTCAACGGCTCTCTGGCGGGCTCGGTCGTCACGCTGAATGGCGGCGCCCTCGGTGGCACGGGCACGGTCGGCGGCATCAACGCCGTCGCGGGCACGGTCGGGCCGGGCAACTCGATCGGGACGCTCGCCGTGGCCGGAAACGTCGCTTTCGCTCCGGGCTCGACTTATCGGGTCGAGGCCAACGCGGCCGGTCAGACCGACCGGATCGACGCCACGGGAAGGGCGACGCTGACGGGCGGACTGGTGCAGGTGCTGGCCGAGCAGGGCGATTATGCGCTCTCGACGCGCTACGTCATCCTGACCGCGCAGGGCGGCGTCAGCGGCGCGTTCTCGAGCCTGACCTCGAACCTCGCCTTCCTGACGCCGATGCTGAGCTACGGCGCCAACGACGTCGTGCTGACGCTGGCCCGCAACGACGTCTCGTTCGGCCCCGGTGCGGGCTCCGGTCGTTTCGTGGCGGTCACGCGCAACCAGACCGGCGTCGGCCGCGCGGCGGAAGCGCTCGGCGCGGGCAACCGGGTTCATGACGCGCTGATCTCTTCGAGCATCGCCGAGGCGAGGGCCGGCTTCGACGCGCTGTCTGGCGAGGCGCATGCGCAGGGCGTCGCGGTGGCGATCGAGACCAGCCATCTCGTGCGCGAGGCGGTGCTGGACCGCCTGCGCGCGCCGTTCGAGACGCCGGCCTCGCCCGGTTCCGTGGCGGCCGCGTTCAGCGCCGATCCGCCCGGCCGCCAAAGCGGCGTGGCTCTGCCCGCGCCGCGCATGGATACCAGCCGCGTCACGCTTTGGGGCGAGGCGATCGGGGCGGCGGAACGCAGCGACGGCGACGGCAACGCGGCCTCGCTGGCGCGGCGCGGCGGGGGCATGCTGGCGGGCGTGGAGCTGGAGTCGAACGGCGTCTCGGCCTGGCGCGTCGGCGCGCTGGCAGGCTTCACCCGCCACCATTTCGAGCTCGACGCGCGCCGCTCGAGCGGCGCGCAGGATGCGATCCACGCCGCGCTCTATGGCGGCGCGAAGCTGGGCCCGTTCGCCCTGCGGGCGGGGGCCGCCCATTCTTGGAACGGAACCGACCTGACCCGGCAGGTTTCGCTGCGCGGCTTTTCCGATGTCCTGCGTCATGACGGCGCCGGCGCGACCACGCAAGCCTTCGCCGAGATCGGCTACGGCTCGCAGGCGGGCGCGGTCGCCTTCGAGCCTTTCGCCCAGATCGCGTGGGTGCAGGTCCGCAGCGAGGCCGGCGCCGAGCGGGGCGGGGCGGCGGCGCTGCGCGTCGGCGGATCGAGCCAGAACCTCGGCCTCACGACGCTCGGCCTGCGCGCCGAGGCGCGGATCGGGGCGATGCCGCTCTTCGCGCGCGGCATGCTCGGCTGGCGGCGCGCTTTCGGCGAGCTCACGCCGAGCGCTCGCCTCGCCTTCGCCAGCGGCGGCGGCAGATTTTCCGTGCATGCCGCCCCCTTGGCGCGCGATGCGTTCGTCGCCGAGGCGGGGCTGTCCTGGCGTGTTTCGGGAGCTGCGGATCTCGGCTTCGCCTACAGCGTCGCTCTTGCCGAGCGGGCGCGCGATCACGCTTTGAAAGGCCGTCTCGACATCAGGTTCTGAGAGCGCGGCCGCGCCGAGGCCATGACCGGCGCCGTGCATCCCGTCACGCCGCGCGGGCGTCGTCCAGCATCATCTGCGCGCCCTTCTCGGCGATCATCATCGTCGGGTTGGCGGTGTTGCCGGAAGTGATCGTCGGCATGACGGAGGCGTCGATCACGCGCAGGCCGGAGACGCCGCGCACGCGCAGCCGACCGTCGAGCACCGCGCCCGCATCGCCGTCCGCCCCCATCCGCGCCGTCCCGGCCGGATGGAAGATCGTCGTGCCGAGCTGCGCTGCGGCCTCCAGCAGCGCCGTCTCCGATTCGGCGTCCGGGCCCGGCAGATGTTCGCGCGGGTTGAAGCGGGCGAGCGCCGGCTGCGCCGCGATCCGGCGCGCCAGCCTGAGCGCGTCGATGGCGACCTGCCGGTCCTCCGTCGTCGCGAGATAGTTCGGCGAGATCGCCGGCGCGTCCTGCGCATGGGGCGTCTTCAGGTGGACGCCGCCGCGGCTTGTCGGCCGCAGGTTGCAGACGCTGGCGGTGAAGGCGCCGAAAGGGTGCAGCCCGGCGCCCCAGGAATCGAGCGAGAGCGGCTGGAAGTGGAATTGGAGATTGGCGGTGGCGTATTCGGGCGAGGATTTCGCGAAAGCCCCGACCTGCGAGGGCGCCATCGTCAGCGGCCCGCTGCGCAGCGCTGCGTATTCCAGCGCCATCAGCGGCCGCCGCCAGAGCTTTGCATAGTCGCCGTTCAGCGTGCGCACGCCATCGACCTTGTAGACCGGCCGGATCTGGAGATGGTCCTGCAGGTTTTCGCCGACGCCGGGGAGATGGGTCACGGTTTCGATGCCGAGCGCCGACAACCGCGCGCCGTCGCCGATGCCGGAGCGCTCCAGCAGCGCCGGCGAACCCACGGCGCCGGCGCTGAGCACGATCTCGCCGCTCGCATCGGCCCGCAACTTTTCGCCGCCATGCGTGAATTCGACCGCGACGGCGCGTCCGTCCCGAACGACGACGCGCTCGACCAGCACGCGGGTCTCGAGCCGCAGGTTGTCGCGCGCCGCGAGCGCGGGCTTGAGGAAGGCGCGGTAGGCGCTGAGCCGCCGGCCACGCCGCTGGTTGACCTGAAAATAGGCGCATCCCTCGTTGTCGCCGGTGTTGAAATCGGCGATTCTCGCAATTCCGGCCTCGGCCGCCGCCGCCCGGATCGCGTCGAGGATGGCCCAGCGCACGCGCGGATGCTCGACGCGCCACTCGCCGCCGGCCCGGTGCAGCCCGTCCGGACCGGGGGCGACATGGTCCTCGTGCTTCAGGAAGAACGGCAGCACGTCGTCCCAGCCCCAGCCGGTCAGGCCGCGCTGGCGCCAGCCATCGTAGTCGGCGCTCTGCCCGCGCATGTAGATCATGGCGTTGATCGAGGAGCAGCCGCCGACGACCTTGCCGCGCGGAAACGCGAGCGCGCGGCCGCCGAGGCCCGGCTGCGGCTCGGTCCTGAAC
>JAKFWE010000189.1 GCA_021732895.1 Allobosea sp.
CTGCCAAGAGTTGGTTAACGCCGGCGAAAAAAGCAATCGTGCCGGCTGCCGCCGGCATGGTCCGGGTCCGGGCGCGGATTCAGGGCCGCTTGGGCTTCACCGGCGCGGGCAGAAGCCCTTCGCGCTGCAGTTTCTTGCGCATCAGCTTGCGGGCGCGACGAACGGCCTCGGCCTTCTCGCGGGCCTTCTTCTCGGATGGCTTTTCGAAGTGGCCGCGGAGTTTCATCTCGCGAAAGATGCCCTCGCGCTGCATCTTTTTCTTGAGGGCGCGGAGAGCCTGATCAACGTTGTTGTCGCGAACGAGAACCTGCACGAGAGTGTCCGTCTTTGGCGGGTTGGTGTAGGGCTGCGGGGCGCAGTCGCCGATTCGAAGTTTCGTGCCGATACCAGACTTCGCCGCGACTGTCCACGGAGCTCAGCAGACCAGATCATGACCGCCGCCGACCGGGACGCCCAGCTCGACTCCGAAGGCCAGCGCCGGATCATGCTGGAAGCCAATGATCTCGCCCAGCCGACCTGGGAGAAGGTCGAGATCACTTACGCCAGGGGCCTGACCCTCGGGCAGGCCAAGCAGAGCGTGCTCGACGCCGAGGTCGAGAGGCTCGCGCCGACGACCGACGAGGTCGTGCTGGAGCGGGTGGTGCAGCTCGTGATGCAGACGCCGGGGTCGGGCCTGCGCCCGGCGGCCCGCCAGCGCCATCGCCGGATCGTGCTCAAGCGGCTGATGGAGCCCTACCGCGCGCAGGGCGGGGCCGAACCGGGGGCCTTCGCGATCTGGCTCTACCATCGTTTCGGCATCGTGCCGGGGCCGCTCAAGGCGTTCTGGCGGGCGAGGGGCGAAAACCCGGGCCGCGTGCTCTGACCCTGCCTCAGCGCCGCCCCGGCAAAACGCGCGTGACATGGCCCATCTTGCGGCCGGGCCTTGCGTCGCGCTTCCCGTAGAGATGCAGATGCGCGCCGGGCTCGGCCAGCAGGTCGCGCCAGCGCGAAGCGGCGTCGCCGATCAGGTTCTCCATCTCGATTTCGCCGCGCCTCTTCGTGGCGCCGAGCGGAAAGCCGCAGACGGCCCGCACATGCTGGTGGAACTGCGAGGTGTCGGCGCCCTCGCTGGTCCAGTGCCCGGAATTGTGGACGCGCGGCGCGATCTCGTTGACGATCACGCTTTCGTCCGCGCCGACCACGAACATCTCGACGGTGAAGACCCCGACATAGGCGAGCGCCTCGCCGATCCTGCGCGCCGCCTCGCTGGCGGCGGCGGCGGCGGCCGGCGCCAGCCGGGCCGGGACGCGGGTGAAGGCGAGGATATGGTCGCGATGCTCGTTCTCGCAGACATCGAAAGCGGCGAAGGCGCCGTCGGCTCCACGCGCGGCGACGACCGAGATTTCACGCGAGAACGGCACGAAGCCCTCGAGGATCGCCGGAAATCGGCCGATCGCCTGATGGGCTTCGCCAAGGTCGTCGCCGGCCGCCAGCCTGACCTGCCCCTTGCCGTCATAGCCGAAGCGGCGCGTCTTGAGGATGCTCGGACGGCCGATCGCGGCGACGGCGGCTTCGAGATCAGGGAGAGAATCGACCGGCCGGAACGGCGCCACGGCCAGCCCCAGATCCGCGACGAAGCGCTTTTCGCTGAGCCTGTCCTGCGTCACCGCCAGCGCCCGCGCGCCCGGATGCAGCGGCGTGCGCGCCGCGAGAAAGGCCGCCGTCGCGGAGGGCACGTTCTCGAACTCGTAGGTCACGACATCGACCGCATCGGCGAAGCGGGCGAGCGCCGCCTCGTCGTCATACTCGCCGATGGTGTGGCGCGCCGCGACATCGAAGGCCGGGCAGTCCGGCTCGGGGGCGAAGATATGGGTTCTCACGCCGAGATCGGCCGCCGCCAGGGCCAGCATGCGGGCGAGCTGGCCGCCGCCGAGGATGCCGAGCGTGGCGCCGGGCGCGAGCCCGGTCGGATCGGGCGTGCTCATGCCTCGTCCTTCGCCGGCCTCTCGGCGACGGCCGCGCTCTGGCGGGCGCGCCAGGCGTCGAGCCGCGCGGCGAGGCCCTCGTCCGAGAGCGCCAGCACGGCGGCGGCGAGCAGGGCCGCGTTGACCGCGCCGGCCCGGCCGATCGCCAGGGTTCCCACCGGCACGCCGGCCGGCATCTGCACGATCGACAGCAGGCTGTCCTGGCCGGACAGCGCCTTCGATTCCACCGGAACGCCGAAGACCGGCAGCGGCGTCAGCGCGGCGACCATGCCGGGAAGATGCGCCGCGCCGCCGGCGCCGGCGATCACCACCCTGAAGCCCTCGGCCCTGGCGCCTTTGGCGAAGGCCACCATGCGGTCGGGCGTGCGGTGGGCGGAGACGATGCGCGCGTCATGGGCCACGCCGAGCGCCTCCAGCGTTTCGGCGGCATGGCGCATCGTCGCCCAGTCGGACTGGCTGCCCATGATGATGGCGACGGAGGCGGACGATCTGGCCATGGAACGGAGCGCTTCCGCTGCTCGGGGGGAAGCGGGGGTCTAGACCGGCGGGCGCGGCGGACGCAAGCGGCGAATCACCGCCGCACGATCAGGCGATGATGTCGGGCGTCAGCGCATCCTCGATCTGGGCGATGCGGTCGCGCAGATAGAGCTTGCGCTTCTTCAGCCGCTGCACCTGGATCTGGTTGACGGCGCCGACGCGCTCGAGCGCGTCGATGGCCGAGTCGAGATCGCGATGCTCCTCGCGCAGGCGGGCCAGTTCGGCCCTGAAAGCCTCGATCTCGTCTGGGCTCAACTCGAATCCCATGAAGCCGTCCCGTCATCGCCATGATCGGGCGCGACTATGCTCAGGCGGCCGCGCCTCGGCAATAGCGGCCGCGATCGCCTGCCGCACGGCGCGTCGCATTCGCAGCTCTCGGGAAAGGCCCCTGCGACGATCACAGAAACTCATGCTGCGCCGCGAGAAAGACCCGCAGACGTGAAGCCGGCTCTATGTCAGACTGGCCAGCGTCAACCGCTCATCAGGAGGATCCAGATGTCGCTGCAGACCCATCTCGTCGAACTCGAACGCAAGCATCGCCAGCTCGAGGAAGCCATTGCGCAGGCCGTGGCCAGCCCCTCGTCGGACGATCTCGGCGTGACCGAGCTGAAGCGAAAGAAGCTGCTGCTGAAGGAGGAGATCGAACGCGTGCGGCAGACGATGCCGGACCGAACGTTGCATTGACGGGCGTGGCCGGGCGCCGTTCGTCCGGTTCAGTAAGAATTCAGTGAGATCAGGCCGGTCCCGGAAGGGACCGGTTTTTTTCACGCCGGCGCTACAGTTCGCGCGCCATCTCGCGCAGCCTGAACTTCTGGATCTTCCCGGTCGAGGTCTTCGGCACCTCGATGAAGACCACCGTGCGCGGACATTTGAACGAGGCCAGCAGGCCCCGGCACCAGGCCATGATCTCGGCCTCCGTCGCGCTTTGCCCCGGCTTGAGCTCGATGAAGGCGCACGGCGTCTCGCCCCATTTCGCGTCGGGCCGCGCCACCACCGCGGCCGCCTGCACGGCAGGGTGCTTGTAGAGCGCATCCTCGACCTCGATGGACGAGATGTTCTCGCCGCCGGAGATGATGATGTCCTTGGAACGGTCCTTGAGCTGGATGTAGCCGTCGGGGTGGATCACGCCGAGATCGCCGGTGTGGAACCAGCCCCCGGCGAAAGCGGCCTTCGTCGACGCCGGATTCCCGAGATAGCCCTTCATCACGACGTTGCCGCGCATCATCACCTCGCCCATGGCCGCCCCGTCGCGCGCGACCGGAGCCATGGTCTCGGGGTCCAGCACGTCGAGCCCCTCCAGCGCCGGGTAGCGCACGCCCTGGCGCGCCTTCAGCGCCGCCCGTTCGGGGCCGGGCAGGGCGTCCCAGTCGCCGTTCCATTCGTTGACGACGGCGGGGCCGTAGCATTCGGTCAGGCCGTAGAGATGGGTCACCTCGAAGCCAGCCTGCGCCATCGCCGCGAGCACCGCCTCGGGCGGCGGCGCGGCGGCGGTGAAGAACGCGACCTTCTGGGCGAACTCCCGGCGTTCCTCCGGCGCGGCGTTGAGCAGCGTCGACATCACGATCGGCGCGCCGCACAGATGCGTGACGCCATGATCGGCGAGCGCGTCGAACATCGCCTTGGCACGGACCTGGCGCAGGCAGACATGCGTGCCGGCGAGGATCGAGATGGTCCAGGGGAAGCACCAGCCGTTGCAGTGGAACATCGGCAGGGTCCAGAGATAGACCGGGTGTCGGCCCATGCCGCCGGTGATGACGTTCGAGGTCGCCAGCAGATTGGCGCCGCGGTGGTGGTAGACCACGCCCTTGGGGTCGCCGGTGGTGCCGGAGGTGTAGTTGAGGGAAATGGCGTCCCATTCGTCGGCCGGCGTCTCCCAGGCGAAATCCGGATCGCCCCCGGCGATGAAATCCTCGTATTCGACGCTGCCCAAGCGCTCGCCGGGCCCGTCATAGACCGGGTCGTCGCAATCGATCACCAGCGGCCGAACCTTGCACAGGGTCAGCGCCTCGCGGATCGTCTTCGAGAACTCACGGTCGGCGATCACGACCTTCGCCTCGCCGTGGTCGAGCGAGAACGCGATGACGCGTGCGTCGAGGCGCGTGTTCAGCGTGTTCAGGACCGCGCCGCACATCGGCACGCCGTAGTGGCATTCTAGCATCGCCGGCGTGTTCGGCAGCATCGCCGCCACGGTGTCGTTCCTGCCCACGCCATGGGCGCTCAGCGCCGAGGCGAGCCGGCGGGCCCGGGCGTAGAATTCGGCGTAGGAGCGCCGCAGCGGCCCATGGATGATCGCGGTCTTCCGCGGAAACACGCTGGCGGCGCGTTCGAGAAAGCCCAGCGGCGTCAGCGGCTGGAAATTCGCCGGGTTGCGGTCGAGTCCGGTGTCGTAGGGCGAGCGTGTCATCGTGGCGTCGTCTCCCGGCGCGCATCGATGTCCGCGCGTCCCGTCGGGCAATCGAGCGCGTTTTCAGCCGGGGCGCAATCGTGCGCGCGCGCTCAGCCCGCCAGCGCCGACGCCAGGCCCAGCCCCCGGACTCCGTCGAGGGTCAGCTTGGCGCCGACGCAGAGCAGCAGCCAGTGGATCAGCGTGTAGAAGCGCTCGGCCGGGACGCGGCGCACCAGCCAGACGCCGGCGAAGGTGGCGACGATGGCGAGCGGGAACAGCAGGGCCGACGCCGTCAGGTTTTCCGCCGTGAACTGGCCGAGCGCCAGATAGGGCGCGACCTTGGCGATGTTGACGATGGCGAAGAAGATCGCGCCGGTGCCGACGAACGCGGCCGGGTTCAGCCGCAGCGGCAGCATGTAGATCTGGAAGGGCGGGCCGCCGGCGTGGGCGATCATGCTGGTGAAGCCGCTGGCCGCGCCCCAGACCGTGCCGGGGCCGAAGCCGGGCCTCGTCGGCGGCGTCGGCCCGCGCTTCGCGCCGATGAGCCTGCTCGAGGCGAACCCGATGGAGATCAGTCCGACCGCCAGCGCCACGGCGGCGTCCGGGACGCGCGCCGCCAGCAGGTATCCGGCGAGGATGCCGAGCGCCGCGCCGGGCAGCAGCGTCGTCAGGCTGCGCCGGTCGAAATCGCGGCGATAGGCCCAGACCGTCACGACATCCTGCACCATCAGGATCGGCAGCATGATCGCGGCGGCCTGCAGGGGCGGCATCACCAGCGACATCAGCGGCAGCGAGAGCAGGCCGAGCCCGGCGAAGCCCCCCTTGGCCAGCCCCATCAGGATCACGGCGGGAACCATCACCGCGAAGAAGGCGAGGTCGAAACTCATCTGCGGCGTCGGTTCACGGTCGGGCCCGATTTCGTGGCGTCGAGGGCTGCGGGACGAGGAGCGCGGAGGGCGAACTGAGGATCGGCGAAAGTCTGACGGCGCCGCGCTTGCGCGGCGGCCGGAGAGAAAGCACGATCCCGTGCAAAATCCGACCGCCCGCCGCAGCGCCTGCGATCAGGGCTTAGTCGCAAAACCGGCGAAGAGGAACGCGCCTGATGAATGCCCCGCATGCAAGCGGATACGCCTCGACCTATGCGCGCTGGCGCGCCGATCCGGACGGCTTCTGGCGCGAGGCGGCGCGGGCGATCGAATGGATCAGGCCCCCGCAGACCGTCTTCGACGCCTCCGCCGGTCCCTATGGCCGCTGGTTCCCGGACGCGACCTGCAACACCTGCTTCAACGCGCTCGACCGGCATGTCCGCGACGGGCGCGGCGGGCAGGCGGCCCTGATCCATGACAGCCCGGTCACCGCGACCAAAGCGAGCTTCACCTATGCGCAACTGCTCGACGAGGTTTCGACGCTCGCCGCCGTGCTCGTCGATCTCGGCGTCGGCAAGGGCGACCGCGTCATCGTCTACATGCCGATGATCCCGGAAGCGGCTTTCGCCATGCTCGCCTGCGCGCGCATCGGCGCGGTGCACTCCGTGGTGTTCGGCGGGTTCGCCGCCAAGGAGCTGGCGACCCGGATCGACGACGCCAGGCCGAAGCTGATCATGACCGCCACCTGCGGCGTCGAGCCGACGCGCATCGTCGAATACAAGCCGCTGCTCGACAGCGCGATCGAGATGGCGGGGCACAAGCCCGATTCCTGCCTCGTGCTGCAACGGCCGCAGGCCGACGCCTCGATGCATGCGACGCGCGACCGGAACTGGCGCGCGCTCGTCGCCGCCGCCAGGGCCAACGGCCGCAGGGCGGACTGCGTCGCGGTCGCGGCGACCGACCCGCTCTATGTGCTCTACACCTCGGGCACGACCGGCCGGCCAAAGGGCGTCGTGCGCGACAATGGCGGCCACATGGTCGCGCTGGCGTGGACCATGGACAACCTCTACGGCGTCAAGCCCGGCGAGGTGATGTTCACGGCGTCGGATGTCGGCTGGGTGGTCGGCCATTCCTACATCGTCTACGGGCCGCTGCTGCAGGGCGCGACAACCGTGCTCTACGAGGGCAAGCCGGTCGGCACGCCCGATCCAGGCGCGTTCTGGCGCGTCATCGCCGAGCACAGGGCCGTCGTGATGTTCACCGCGCCGACGGCCTTTCGCGCCATCCGCAAGGAAGACCCGCAGGCGACGCTGCTGGCCGGGCATGACCTTTCGCATTTCAGGGCGCTGTTCCTCGCCGGCGAGCGGGCCGATCCCGACACGCTGAAATGGGCTGAAGCTGTGCTGAAGGTCCCGGTGATCGACCATTGGTGGCAGACCGAGACCGGCTACTGCATCGCCGGCAACCCGATGGGTCTGGAGCTTTTGCCGGTGAAGCACGGCTCGCCGAGCGTGCCGCTGCCGGGTTTCGGCGTCGAATGTCTCGACGAGGGCGGAAAACCCGTGCCGGCGGGGACCATGGGCGCGATCGTGCTGCGGCTGCCGCTACCGCCCGGCGCCCTGCCGACGCTCTGGCAGGACGATTCCCGCTTTCGCGAGGCCTACCTCACGGCGTTCCCGGGCTATTACAACACCTCGGACGCCGGCTACATCGACGAAGACGGCTACATCTTCATCATGGGCCGCACCGACGACATCATCAACGTGGCCGGGCACCGGCTCTCGACCGGCGGCATGGAGGAGGTGCTGGCCTCGCATCCGGCCGTGGCGGAATGCGCGGTCGTCGGCATCCGCGACGCGCTCAAGGGCGAGCAGCCCTGCGGCTTCGTCGTGCTGAAGTCGGGCGTCGATCTCGGCCCCGAGCAGGTCGAGCGCGAACTCGTGGCGCTGGTGCGCGACAGGATCGGCCCGGTCGCGGCGTTCAAGCTGGCGCTGACGGTGGCGCGGTTGCCGAAGACGCGCTCGGGCAAGATCCTGCGCGCGACCATGAAGAAGATCGCCGATGGCGAGGAGTATGCGATGCCGGCGACGATCGAGGATCCGACGGTGTTGGGCGAGATCGGCGTCGCGCTGAAGGGCAGGGGGATCGGGTAGGTCTCACTTCGCTGTTGATCAAAGCGTCGTCGTCCCGGGCGACCGAAGGGAGACCCGGGACCCATTCCGGTACGATT
>JAKFWE010000190.1 GCA_021732895.1 Allobosea sp.
CGTCAGGCCCTGGCCGCGCTTCTCGCGCTCCGCGAGCGCGGCGTCGCTCGGCAGATACTCGACCGTGCGGTCGAGCCGGCCGGCGGCCTCTAGCGTCTGCATCAGGCGGCGCAGCGCCGGCGTCGCCGCCGGCCCCTGCGCCTCGGTCAGCGAGAGCGCCAGCGTCTGCAGATAGTTGTTGCGCAGCACCAGCAGGCCGACCTCGTCGGTCATGGCGGCGAGCAGGTCGTTGCGCGCGTCTTCGGCCAGCCGGCCGTCGCGGACCGGCTCGGCGAGCGCGATCTTGATGTTGACCTCGACGTCGGAGGTGTTGACGCCGGCCGAGTTGTCGATCGCGTCGGTGTTGAGGCGCACGCCCTGCTGGGCCGCCTCGATGCGGCCGCGCTGCGTCGCGCCCAGATTGGCGCCCTCGCCGACCACCCGGCAGCGCAGCTCGGCCCCGGTGACGCGGATGGCGTCGTTGGCGCGGTCGCCGACCTGCGCGTCGCTCTCGTCGGTGGCGCGGATATATGTGCCGATGCCGCCGAACCAGAGCAGATCGACGCGCGCCTTCAGGATCGCGGTCATCAGCTCCGGCGGCGTCACCTCGGCCTTTTCCAGGTCGAGCGCGGCCTGCATCGCCGGCGACAGCGGAATGCTCTTGGCCTGCCGCGAGAAGACGCCGCCGCCGGCCGAGATCAGGCTCTTGTCGTAGTCCTGCCAGGACGAGCGGGGCAGCGCGAACAGGCGCTGGCGCTCGGCCAGGGATGCGGCCGGGTCGGGGTCGGGATCGAGGAAGATGTCGCGATGGTCGAAGGCGGCGACGAGCCGGATCGCCGGCGAGAGCAGCATGCCGTTGCCGAACACGTCGCCCGACATGTCGCCGACGCCCGCGACGGTGAAGCCCTGCGTCTGGATGTCGATGTCGATCTCGCGGAAATGGCGCTTGACCGCCTCCCAGGCCCCGCGCGCGGTGATGCCCATCTTCTTGTGGTCGTAGCCCTGCGAGCCGCCGGACGCGAAGGCGTCGCCGAGCCAGTGCCCCTTCTCCAGCGAGAGCGCGTTGGCGGTGTCGGAGAAGGTGGCGGTGCCCTTGTCGGCCGCCACCACCAGATAGGGATCGTCGCCGTCGATGCGCACGGTGTCGGGCGGCGGGGTCACGGTCTCGCCTGCGAGGTTGTCGGTTAGCTCGAGCAGCGTGCGCACGAAGATGCGGTAGCTCTCGGTGCCCTCGGCGAGCCAGGCCGCGCGGTCCGACGCCGGCGGGAGCTGCTTGGGCACGAAGCCGCCTTTGGCGCCGACCGGCACGATGACGGCGTTCTTGACCTGCTGCGCCTTGACCAGCCCGAGCACCTCGGTGCGGAAATCCTGCGGCCGGTCGGACCAGCGCAGGCCGCCGCGCGCGACCTTGCCGAAGCGCAGATGGATGCCTTCGACGCGTGGCGAATAGACGAAGATCTCGTAGAGCGGGCGCGGCAGCGGCAGGCCGTCGATCCTGGCGCAGTCGAACTTGATCGAGATCGTGCCGCGGGGATGGCCGTCCGGTCCGATCTGGAAGAAGTTCGTCCGCAGCGCGGCATCGACCAGGTTGACGAGGCGGCGCAGGATGCGGTCCTCGTCCAGGCTGGTGACGTCTTCGAGGGCGGTTTCGATGGCGGCGCGGGCGGCGGCGGCCCTCGACTCGCGTTCGGCGACGGCGAGGCGGGGATCGAACTTCGCCAGAAAGAAGCGCACGAGGTCGGTTGCGATCGAGGCATGGCGGGTGAGCGCGTCGGCGATGTAGTTCTGGCCATAGGGCGCGCCGACCTGGCGCAGATAGCGCCCGAAGGTGCGCAGCAGCGCGGCCTCGCGCCAGCCCAGTCCGGCCGCCAGCACCAGCTGGTCGAAGCGGTCGGATTCCGCCAGCCCGCGGAACTGCGCCATCAGCGCGGCCTCGATCTTCGGATCGAGCCGTGCGACGTCGATCTCGCCGCCGTCGGCGCGCTCCAGCGTCATGTCGTGCAGCCAGACGCGGGCCGAATCCGGCGGCTCGGCCGAGCCCGCCGCCGGTTGCGGCGTCAGGTTGAAGGTGCGCTCGTTGACGACGCGGAAACCCATATTCTCCAGCACCGGCACGCGGGCCGAGAGCGAGATCGCCACGCCGCGCGAAAACACCTTGAGATTGGCGCGCGTGGCGGGGTCGGCCTCGCGCCGGTAGAGGTTGACCGCGCGGGGCCGCTCGGCCGAAAGCTTCTGCAGCATCTCGATGTCGATCAGCGCGTCGGCGGGCGCGAAGCGTTCGCGGTAGGCCGCGCCGAAGGCGTCGGCGTAGCGCTCGATCAGCGCGCGCGCGCCGGCGCCGGCGCGCGCGTCGTCGAGAACCTCCTTCAGCCCGTCCGCCCAGGTCCGCACGATCGCGGCGATGCCGGATTCCAGCACGGTGCGGTCGATCCTCGGCGTCTTGCCCTCGTCGCGGCCGATGACGAAATGGGTGCGCGACAGGGGCCCCTCGGGATAGGCGGGATAGGCGGCCGAAAGCCGGCCCTGGAAAACCCGGGCGAGAAACTCGCCGACCTTGCGGCGGACGGTGGCGTCGTAGCGATCCTTCGGGATGAAGGCGAGGATCGAGACGAAGCGGTCGAACTCGTCGACGCGGACCAGCGCGCGGATGCGCGGTCGCTCGGTCAATTGCAGGATGTCGAGCGCGAAGCCCTGCAGCTTCTCGGCGTCGATCTGGAACAGCTCGTCGCGCGGGAAGGCGTCGAGCACGTTCATCAGGGCGCGACCGGAATAGCTCGCCGCATCGAAGCCCATGCTGCGGGCGACGCGGGCGACCTTGAGGCGCAGATAGGGAATCGCCCGGGCGCTGCCGGTATAGGCGTTGGCGGTCAGAAGGCCGACGATGCGCAACTCGCCGTCCAGCCGCCCGTCGGCCGTGAACAGCTTGACGCCGACATAGTCCAGATGAACGCGCCGGTGGACGCGGCTCTTGACGTTGGCCTTGGTGATGATCAGCGCTGCGGGCTTGGCCAGGAACGCCCGGATTTCCGGCGTCATCGCCACCATTTCGCGGTTCTTGCGCAAAACCTTGACCTCGGGGTCGCGCAGGATGCCGAGGCCGGTGCCCTCGATCGGGTCGGCGGCGACGTCGCCATTGGGGAAACGGTAGGCGCGCACGCCGAGCAGGGTGAAGTTGTCGCCGGTGATCCATTCGAGGAACTGCAGCGCCTCGGCGACCTCGTCCTCGGCCAGCGGCGGCGGATTGGCGCGGTAGGCCTGGATCACCTCGGTGATGCGGGCGCGCATCGCCGACCAGTCGTCCACCGCCAGACCGACATCGGCATAGACGCGCTCGAGGCCGGCGCGCAGCCTCTCGCGCGCATCTGGCGCATCGATGCGGTCGAGATGGAGATGGATCAGGCTCTCGCGGCGGGTGCCTTCCGGCGCGCGCCCCGCGGCCTCGCCGGCGAGCGTCTGGAAGGCGCCGTCCGCGCCGCGTGCGACAGCCAGGATCGGGTGCGCCACGAGGCTGGGCTCGGCGCCCTGCTCGGCGAGCTCGGCCAGTGTCGAATCGAGCAGGAAGGGCTTGTTGTCGTTCAGCACCTCGAGAATCGTGATCTGCCGTTCCCGGCCGGGGTCCGACAGCGTCTCGTCGCGGAAGCGCAGCCGGATCTCGCCCGCCGGCCGCGGCGCCGTCAGGAAGGCATGGGCCTGCGCGGCGCTCTCGGCGAGCCATGGCGGCGGGCAGGCGAGCAGGTCCTCGGCGACGACGCGACCGTAGAGCAGCCGCGCGAAGCCCTCGGGCATTGGCGCCGCGGCCGCGGCGGCCGCGGTCTCGATCGCCGCGACGGCCTCGGCCGTCGCATTGGTGACCCGCTTGACCATCGGCGCAACTCCCCCTGTCATTTTGACGCAGCGATGGCATAGGCTGCGCGCTCTTACAACAACCCCGGCGGCGCCCGGCCCCGCCGGACGATGGACGCGGACAATGACCATCCAGCATGACAAATCGAAGCATGGCGAGAGACCGGCGCCGCAGGACGACCCGCCGCCGGTGATGGCGCTCGACCTGCCGCGCGGCGCGCTTTCGCCGGAGAACCTGGCCTATCTGGAGAAGTGCCAGGAGAAGCTCGGCTTCGTGCCCAACGTGCTGGCGGCCTATGCTCATGACGATGCGAAGCTGACCGCCTTCGCGGCGCTCTACAACGATCTGATGCTGGCGCCGTCGGGGCTGTCGAAGCTGGAGCGCGAGATGATCGCGGTGGCGGTGTCGAGCGTGAACCGCTGCTACTACTGCCTCGCCGCGCATGGCGCGGCGGTGCGCCAGCTTTCAGGCGATCCGGTGCTGGGCGAACTGATGGCGATGAACTATCGGGCGGCGACGCTCTCGTCGCGCCAGCGCGCCCTGCTCGATTTCGCGGTGAAACTGAGCGAGACCCCGCATCTCGTCGGCGAGGACGACCGCGAGGCCTTGCGCGGCCATGGGCTGGGCGAGCGCGACATCTGGGACGCCGGCGCGGTCGCGGCTTTCTTCAACATGAGCAACCGCATGGCCTCGGCGGTCGATATGCGGCCGAACGCGCAATATCACCGCCAGGCGCGCTGAGCGCCGGAGCGCCCAAAGAAAACGGCCAGCGGAACCCGCCGGCCGTAAGGTAGCCTCGAACCGATTGGCCCGGCCCCGAAGCCGCATCGGGGGGCTGGGGGGCTGACATTCCGACGGAGCGCGAGACCGGGCCGTCGAGGCAACAGTCGCCAGTTGAGCGGTTTACCTTGGCCGTGCGACGGCGCGTTCACGGCGAAATTGCGGCGCTGCTGACGAAGCCGTGAAGCCGGATCCGGCCACTCCCTTGCCAGCGCAGCATGGCGGGGGCATCATTTCCGGCCATTGCCAGAAACGGCGCGCCGCGCCGCCGACCGGGAGGCGCAATGAGCGACAGCGAAACGCCGCAAGCGTCATCGGGCGGCGTCGTCGCCTTTCCGGAGCAGGCGGGCGCCGCGCCCGCCAGACCCGCGACCGTGACCTTCGACCGGCGCGAGCTCGGCGAGCTGCTCAACCTTTACGGCCGCATGGTCGCCGCCGGCGAATGGCGCGACTACGCCATCGACTTCCTCAGGGACAAGGCGCAGTTCTCCGTCTATCGCCGCTCGTCGGACGCGCCGCTGTACCGCATCGTCAAGGATCCGGCGCTGGCCCGGCGGCAGGGCGCCTATTCGGTGGTGGCGACGACGGGGCTGGTTTTGAAGCGCGGCCCCGATCTCGGCCGCGTGCTGGCCGTGCTCGACAAGCGGCTGAGCGTCGTGCGGTGAGTGGGGCCTGCGTCGCCGCAGCGTCATCGCGACGGCGTGCGCCCGGAGCAAAACATCCACGCAAACAAAAACCCCGGCCGCGAGGCCGGGGTTCGATCGTTCCGCGAAGCGGACCTGATCACTCCTGCTTGCTGCCGAACAGCGAGAGCAGCATCTGGAACATGTTGATGAAGTTCAGGTAGAGCGACAGTGCGCCGTTCACCGAGAGCTTCGCGGCCGATTCCGGGTCCAGATCGGAGTAGAGATACATCTCCTTCAGGCGCTGCGTGTCCCAGGCGGTCAGGCCGGCGAAGACCAGAACGCCGATCGCCGAGATGGCGAAGGACAGCGCGCTTGAGGCCAAGAAGATATTGACCACCGAGGCGATGATCAGGCCGATCAGGCCCATGATCAGGAACGACCCCATCGCCGAAAGCGACCGCTGCGTGGTGTAGCCGTAAAGGCTCAGCGCGCCGAAGGTCGCGGCGGTGATGAAGAACACCTTGGTGATCGATTCGCCCGTGTAGACCACGAAGATCGACGACAGCGAGACGCCCATCACCGCCGCGAAGGCGAAGAACATGGCGCGCGCCGCCGAGGAGCTCATGCTCTCGGCCTTGAACGAGAAGAACAGGATGAAGGCGAGCGGAGCCAGCATCACGACCCATTTCAGCGGGCTGAGATAAAGCGCCTGGCCGAGCGGCGTCAGCGCCGTGACCTTGCCGGTCGGCGAGACGCCGGCGATCGCCAGCATCGAGATGCCGATCGCGGCGAGGCCGGTGATGGCGAGGCCGATCGACATGTTGTTGTAGACGCCGAGCATGAACGAGCGCAGGCCCTGATCCATCTCGACGGCGCTGGTCTGCTGTGCGCGGCCGGCACCCCAGACTGGAGCATTGCGGTCGAAGTTGCTCATGAAGAGAGTTCCCCTGAGATTGATTCCGGGGCGGGTTCGCCCTGGAGCTCACCCACCATCGCGCACAATCGTGGCGACATGGCGGAATATGAGGGGGATCGGGGCTTCTTACAAGGGGCGACGAAGAGTCGTCGTGGCCAAGCCATGGTTAAGTCGGCGCCGGTCATAGAACTGCGCCGTGTGAGAGATGACTAAAATCGCGCTCATCTCGGTCCGCCTACAAATTGCGCAGGTGAGAAGCAGGGGCTTTCGACAGTATCTGCAGCGTTCCGACAAGGCCGAACAGGACGGTGACGATGATCGCGGCAGTCGCGGCAAGAACAGCTCCCGTCGGATCGGGCACGAAAGCGATCTTCATCACCTGCGTGACGACGCCCCAGCCGGCCAGAGCCCCCGCCACGACGCCGAAGATCGCCGAAACCAGCCCGATCGCGGCGTATTCGAGAGCGTAAGACGAAAGTATGAAGCGACGGGTCGCGCCGAGCGTCTTCAGGATCATCGCGTCATAGAGCCGCGCCCGCTGTCCGGCGGCGAGCGCGCCGGCGAGCACCAGAAGGCTCGCCGCGATAGCCAGCCCGGAAGCGCCGCGAATCGCGCCGGCGAGCTGGCGCACGATCGTGTTGACGGCCTCCAGCGCATCGCGAACCCGCACCGCGGTGACGGAGGGAAACTCGGTCGCCAGCCCGCGCAGCAGCGCGGCGTCGGCCGCTGCGTCCGGCGGCTGCCCGGCGGCGTCGGTGATGGTCGCGAGGTTGGTGTGCGGCGCGCCGGCGAAGGCGTTGGGCGAGAACGTCATGACGAAATTGATGCCGAGCGAGCGCCACTCGACCTGGCGCAGATTGGCGACGCGCGCCGTCAGGGTGCGGCCGAGCACGTTGACGGTGACGCTGTCGCCGACCTTCAGGCCGAGCCCCTCGGCGATCGGCGCGTCGAACGAGACCAGCGGCTCGCCGGAGTGGTCGGCAGGCCACCATTCTCCCGAAGTGAGGGTGGAGCCCTCCGGCGGCGCGGCGGCGTAGGTGATGCCGCGGTCGCCGTCGAGCACCCAGGCGGCCTGCTCGGACGCCTTGACGTCCTCGGCGCGGACGCCGTTCAGGGAGACGATGCGGCCCCGCATCATCGGCACGCGTTCCAGCGTCGCGCCCGGCCGCCGCTGCTTCAGGAACGCGTCGAAACGGTCGGATTGCGCATTGGGAATGTCGAGGAAGAAGAAGCTCGGCGCGCGGTCGGGCAGCGCCTGCGTCAGTTGCCGGGTCAGGCTGACGTCGATGAAGGCGAGCGCCGAGAGCAGCGCGACGCCGAGCCCCAGCGACAGCACGAGCGAGGGCGTCAGCGCGCCGGGGCGGTGGCTGTTGGCGAGCGCCATGCGCAGGGCCGGGTGGCGCGGGCGCGGCGCCCGCCGCGCCAGCGCCATCAGCCCCCAGCCGACGCCGCGCAGCAGCAGGAAGACGCCGGTCATCACGCCGATATAGATCAGCGCGATGCGCCGTTCGTAGGCGAAGGCGACCGCGACGCCGACGAGGCCGGCCAGCGCCAGCGCGCAGATCGCCAGGTAGCGCCAGCGCGGCCTGCGCCGATCGGGCTCGACCTGATCGCGAAACAGCGCCGAGACCGGCACGTCATGGGCGCGGCCGAGCGGCAGGATGGCGAAGACCAGCGCCGTCAGGAGCCCGTAGAGCACCGCTATGGCGAGTTCGCCGGGCGCGAGCGTCGGCTCGAAGGGCAGCGGCAGGACATCGCGTAGGCCATAGCCCAGCGCGAAGGGCGCGGCGGCGCCGAGCGCGAGACCGATGCCCGTGCCCAGCG
>JAKFWE010000044.1 GCA_021732895.1 Allobosea sp.
TCGTGAAGGAGGGCGAGGAGGCGATCCCGCCTCTGACCGTGCGCGTCTGCGACAGCCTGACCTGCGCCATGCACGGCGCGGAGACGCTGCTGCGGGAGCTCGAGCGCGGCGTCGGGCCGGGCGTGCGTGTCGTGCGCGCGCCCTGCGTCGGGTTGTGCGACGTCGCCCCCGCGGCCGAGGTCGGGCATCATTTCCTGCATCGCGCCACGCCGGAGACCGTCTTGGCCGCGATCGCGGCCGGCGATACGCACCCGCATGTCGGCGACTATCCGGATTACGACGCCTATGTCGCGGCTGGCGGCTACGCCTTGCTGAACGCCCTGCGCGCCGGCGAACGCAGCCGCGACGACATCCTCGATGCGCTCGACGAGTCCGGCCTGCGCGGGCTCGGCGGCGCCGGCTTTCCGGCCGGGCGCAAATGGCGCGCCGTGCGCGGCGAGCCCGGTCCGCGCCTGATGGCCGTCAACGCCGACGAGGGCGAGCCCGGCACCTTCAAGGACCGCCACTACCTGCTGTCCGATCCGCACCGCTTTCTGGAAGGCACGCTGATCGGAGCGCATGTCGTCGAGGCCGATGCGGTCTACATCTATCTGCGCGACGAATACCCGGTCGCCCGCGAAATCCTCGAGCGCGAGATCGCGAGGCTGCCGCCGGGCGGCCCTGCGATCCACATGCGGCGGGGGGCGGGCGCCTATATCTGCGGTGAGGAATCCTCGCTGCTCGAAAGCCTCGAGGGCAAGCGCGGCCTGCCCCGCCACAAGCCGCCGTTTCCGTTCCAGGTCGGGCTGTTCGGCCAGCCGACCCTGATCAACAACGTCGAGACGCTGTTTTGGGTCCGCGACATCGTCGAGAAGGGCAAGGGCTGGTGGGGCTCGCATGGCCGCAACGGCCGCACCGGCCTGCGCAGCTATTCGGTCTCGGGCCGGGTCCGCGAGCCCGGCGTCAAGCTCGCGCCGGCCGGCGTCACCGTCCGCGAGCTGATCGACGAGTTCTGCGGCGGCATGCAGGACGGCCACGCCTTCCACGCCTATTTGCCCGGTGGCGCCTCGGGCGGCATCCTGCCGGCCGCGATGGACGACATCCCGCTCGATTTCGGCACGCTGGAGAAGCACGGCTGCTTCATCGGATCGGCCGCCGTGGTGGTCTTGTCCGATCGGGACGACATGCGCGCCGCCGCGCTGAACCTGATGCGCTTCTTCGAGGATGAGAGCTGCGGGCAATGCACGCCCTGCCGCGTCGGCACGCAGAAGGCGGTGATGCTGATGCAGCGCCCGGTCTGGGACGAGACCCTGCTTGGGGAGCTCGCGCAGGCGATGCGCGACGCCTCGATCTGCGGGCTGGGTCAGGCCGCCGCCAATCCGCTCGCCTGCGTGATGCGCTATTTTCCCGAGGAATTCTCGACGAAGGAAGCCGCGGAATGAGCCAGACCATCACC
Organism: Allobosea sp.; assembly: GCA_021732895.1. Lineage (GTDB taxonomy): Bacteria > Pseudomonadota > Alphaproteobacteria > Rhizobiales > Beijerinckiaceae > Allobosea. The sequence continues at coordinate 1,436 of JAKFWE010000044.1, forward strand.
TTCGAGCTGAACGGCGAGCGCGTCGAGGCCATGGCCGGCGAGACGATCTGGCAGGCGGCGCAGCGTCTGGGAACCGCGATCCCGCATCTGTGCCATTCCCCGGCCCCGGACTACAGGCCGGACGGGAATTGCCGCGCCTGCATGGTCGAGATCGAGGGAGAGCGGGTGCTCGCCGCCTCCTGCATGCGCAAGCTGAGCGTCGGCATGAAGGTGCAGACGGAGACCGAGCGCGCTTCCAAGGCCCGCAGGATGGTGATGGAGCTGCTCGTCGCCGACCAGCCGCCGCGCGCGACGGCGCATGATCCCGATTCGAAATTCTGGCTCTGGGCGGAGAAGACCGGCGTCACGCAGAGCCGCTTCCCGGCCGCCGAGCGCTGGGCGTCGGATGTCAGCCACACCGCGATGAGCGTCAATCTCGACGCCTGCATCCAGTGCGGCCTGTGCGTGCGCGCCTGCCGCGAGGTCCAGGTCAACGACGTGATCGGCATGGGCTATCGCAGCGCCGACGCCAAGATCGTCTTCGATTTCGACGACCCGATGGGTGAATCGACCTGCGTCGCCTGCGGCGAATGCGTCCAGGCCTGCCCGACCGGCGCGCTTATGCCCGCAGTCTTTCTCGACGCGAACCAGACCCGCACGGTCTGGGCCGACCGGAAGGTCGATTCGCTGTGCCCCTATTGCGGCGTCGGCTGCCAGGTCACCTACAACGTCAAGGACGAGGCGATCATCTACGCCGAAGGCCGCGACGGGCCGGCCAACCACAACAGGCTCTGCGTCAAGGGCCGCTTCGGCTTCGACTACATCCACCATCCGCACCGTCTGACCGTGCCGCTGGTGCGCCTGCCCAACATGCCCAAGGACGCGCGCGACCAGGTCGATCCGGCCAATCCCTGGACGCATTTCCGCGAGGCCTCCTGGGAGGAGGCGCTCACGCTCGCCGCCGGTGGGCTGTCGCGGATCCGCGACGGGAAAGGCCCCAAGGCGCTCGCCGGCTTCGGCTCTGCCAAGGGCTCCAACGAGGAGGCCTATCTGTTCCAGAAGCTGGTGCGCACCGGCTTCGGCTCGAACAATGTCGATCATTGCACCAGGCTCTGCCACGCCTCTTCGGTGGCGGCGCTGATGGAGGGCGTCAATTCCGGGGCGGTCACGGCGCCGTTCTCGGCGGCGGCCGAGGCCGAACTGATCATCGTGATCGGCGCCAACCCGACGGTGAACCACCCGGTCGCGGCGACCTTCATCAAGAACGCGACGAAGAAGGGCGCCAGGCTCGTCGTCATCGATCCGCGCCGGCAGAGCCTGTCGCGCCATGCCTGGCGGCACCTCGCCTTCAAGCCGGGCAGCGACGTCGCGCTGCTGAATGCGATGCTGCACACGATCATCACCGAAGGCCTGACCGACGAGCAATACATCGCCGGCTACACCGAAGGCTATGAGCGGCTCAAGGCCAGCATCGTCGATTTTTCGCCCGAAAGGATGGAGGCCGTCTGCGGCGTTCCCGCCGAGACGCTAAAGGAGGTGGCGCGCGCCTACGCCACCTCGCGCACCGCGATCATCTTCTGGGGCATGGGCATCAGCCAGCATGTCCACGGCACCGACAACGCCCGCTGCCTGATCGCGCTCGCGATGGTGACGGGGCAGATCGGCCGGCCGGGCACCGGGCTGCATCCGCTGCGCGGCCAGAACAACGTCCAGGGCGCCTCCGACGCCGGCCTGATCCCGATGGTCTATCCGGACTATCAGTCGGTCGAGAAAGCCGAGGTCCGCAAGATCTTCGAAGACCTCTGGGGCCAGACGCTCGACCCGAGGAAGGGTCTGACGGTCGTCGAGATCATGAACGCGATCCATGCCGGCGAGATCACCGGCATGTATATCGAGGGCGAGAACCCGGCCATGTCGGACCCCGACCTCAACCATGCCCGGGGCGCGCTGGCGAAGCTCGACCATCTCGTGGTGCAGGACCTGTTCCTGACCGAGACGGCCTTTCACGCCGATGTGGTTCTGCCCGCCTCGGCCTTCGCCGAGAAGGTCGGCACCTTCACCAACACCGACAGGCGCGTGCAGATGGCCCGCCAGGTCGTGCGCCCGCCCGGCGACGCCCGCCAGGACTGGTGGATCATCCAGGAGATCGCGCGGCGGATGGGCTGCGGCTGGAGCTATGGCGGTCCCGCCGACGTCTTCGCCGAGATGGCGCAGGTGATGCCGTCCTTCAGGAACATCACCTGGGAGCGGCTGGAGCGCGAGGGCGCGGTGACCTATCCGGTCGATGGGCCGGACCAGCCGGGCAACGAGATCATCTTCGCGCAGGGCTTTCCGACCGAGAGCGGCCGGGCGAAGATCGTCCCTGCCGCCATCGTCGCGCCGGACGAGGTCCCCGACGCGGAGTATCCGATGGTGCTCTCGACCGGGCGCGTGCTGGAGCACTGGCACACCGGCTCGATGACGCGCCGCGCCGGCGTGCTCGACGATCTCGAGCCGGAGGCCGTGGCGCTGATGTCTCCGCGCGATCTCGGCCGGCTCGGCCTCCGTCCCGGCGGCAACGTCGTGCTGGAGACGCGGCGCGGCGCGGTGTCCGTCAAGGTGAGGGCGGATCGCGACGTGCCGCAGAACATGGTGTTCATGCCCTTCTGCTACGCCGAGGCCGCCGCCAACCTCCTGACCAACCCGGCGCTCGACCCGACCGGCAAGATTCCCGAGTTCAAGTTCTGCGCGGTCAGGGCGCGGCCGGAGCGGGGCGAGGCGCTGACGGCGGCGGAATAGCGCGATCGGGTGCCGCCCTGTCCCCTTCCCCACCGCAAGAGCGGCGGGAAGGAGAAGAAGAGGCCGCTGCGCGTTCTTGAAGCTTTCGCCAACGACCCTCGCAACAAAAAGGGCGGAGCCTCGACCTGAAGCTCCGCCCGTTACATCTCTTGCCGCGCGTCGAAACCCTACTCCGCCGCGACCTTCGTCACCGCGCCGGTCGCGCCGGATTCCATGATCGCCGCGATCCGGTCCTCGTCGAGCTTCAGCACGTCGCGCAGGATCTCGTCGGTATGCTCGCCGAGCAGCGGCGAACGCTTGACCTGCGTCGGGCTGTTGGAGAGCTTGATCGGGTTGCCGACCGAGAGATACTTGCCGCGCTTGGGGTGATCGACCTCGACCACGGTGCCCGTATCCCTGAGCGACTTCTCCTCGGCGATTTCCTTCATCGAGAGGATCGGCCCGCACGGGATGTCGAACTCGTTGAGGATGTCCATGGCCTCGAACTTGGTCTTGGTCATGGTCCACTGCTCGATGCGGCCGAAGATTTCGTTCAGGCGCGGCAGGCGGGCGTTCGGCTTGGCGTAGAGCGGGTCGGTCTTCCAGCCGGGCTCGCCGATCACGTCGCAGATCTTCTCCCAGACCGGAGCCTGGGTGATGAAATAGAGATAGGCGTTGGGATCGGTCTCCCAGCCCTTGCACTTGACGATGCGGCCGGGCTGACCGCCGCCGGAATCGTTGCCGGCGCGCGGCGTCGCCTCGCCGAACGGAATGTCCTCGCCGAACTGGCTGTATTCCTTGAGGGGACCGTGGGCGAGGCGCTGCTGGTCGCGCAGCTTGACGCGGCAGAGATTCAGCACGCCGTCCTGCATGGCGCAGTCGACCTTCTGGCCGACGCCGGAATGCGTGCGGTGATAGAGCGCCGTGACGATGCCGAGCGCCAGGTGCAGCCCGGTGCCGGAATCGCCGATCTGCGCGCCGGTGACCAGCGGCGGTCCCTCGCGGAAGCCGGTGGTCGAGGCCGAGCCGCCGGCGCACTGCGCGACGTTCTCATAGACCTTGCAGTCGGCGTAGGGGCCGGGGCCGAAGCCCTTGACCGAGGCGACGATCAGGCGGGGATTGGCTGCGTGCAGCTTCTCCCAGGTCAGGCCCATGCGGTCGAGCGCGCCCGGCGCGAAATTCTCGACCAGCACGTCGCAGATTTTCACCATCTCCCAGAGCACTTCCATGCCCTTGGGATTCTTGGTGTCGAGCGTGATCGAGCGCTTGTTGTGGTTCAGCATGGTGAAATACAGGCTGTCGGCGTCGGGCACGTCGCAGAGCTGGCCGCGCGTGATGTCGCCGACGCCGGGGCGCTCGACCTTGATCACGTCGGCGCCGAACCAGGCGAGAAGCTGCGTGCAGGTCGGGCCCGACTGCACATGGGTGAAATCGAGGATCTTGACGCCTTCGAGCGCTTGCATGGTCTGTCTCCCTTACTTCTTGCGAACGACGCTCTGGGGGTTGAGGTTGCCGATGCGGCCGCTCTCGGTGCCCGCCGACGGGTCGATGACGGCGTTGACCAGCGTCGGGCGGCCTGAATCCATCGCCGCGTTGACGGCGCGGCTCAGCTCGTCGGGCGTCGTGACATGCACGCCGACGCCGCCGAACGCCTCCATCATCTTGTCGTAGCGCGAATCCTTGACGAAGACGGTGGTGGCGACGTCGCCGCCGGCCGGGTTCACGTCGGTGCCGCGGTAGATGCCGTTGTTGTTGAAGATCACGACGCAGACCGGCAGATTGTAGCGGCAGATCGTCTCCACCTCCATGCCGGAGAAGCCGAAGGCCGAGTCGCCCTCGATCGCCAGCACCGGCTTGCCGGTCTCGATCGCGGCCGCGACGGCGTAGCCCATGCCGATGCCCATCACGCCCCAGGTGCCGACATCGAGCCGCTTGCGCGGCTGGTACATGTCGACGATGCCCCGCGCCAGGTCGAGCGTGTTGGCGCCCTCGTTGACGAGGATCGCGTCGGGGCGCTCCTTGACGATGGTGCGCAGCGCGCCGAGCGCGCCGTGGAAATCCATCGGGGACGAGTTCTTCATCAGGCGCGGCGCCATTTTCGCGATGTTGTCCTCGCGCTTGGCGTAGACCGCGTCCGTCCAGTCGGCCGGCGGCTTTTGCCATCTGGCGTCGATGCCCTCGTTCAGCGCCGCGACGCAGGAGCCGATGTCGCCGACGACCGGGGCTGCGATCTCGACGTTGGAGTCCATCTCCTTCGGCTCGATGTCGATCTGGATGAATTTCTTGGGCGCATCGCCCCAGCTCTTGCCCTTGCCGTGCGAGAGCAGCCAGTTCAGCCGCGCGCCGATCAGCATGACGACGTCGGAGTCCTTCAGCACCGTCGAACGCGCCGCGCCGGCCGATTGCGGATGGGTGTCGGGCAGCAGGCCCTTGGCCATGCTCATCGGCAGGAAGGGGACGCCGCTCTTCTCGATCAGGGTCTTGATCGCCTCGTCGGCCTGTGCGTAGGCGGCGCCCTTGCCGAGGATGATCAACGGCCGCCTGGCGCTCTTCAGCACGTCGAGCGCGCGCCTGATCGCGGAGGGGGCGGGGATCTGCGCCGGCGCGGCGTCGATCACCTTGACCAGCGATTTCGCGCCGGCCTCGGCGTCCATCACCTGGCCGAACAGCTTGGCCGGCAGGTCGAGATAGACGCCGCCGGGACGCCCCGACACGGCGGCTCGGATGGCGCGGGCGACGGCGATGCCGATATCGGCGGCGTGCAGCACGCGGAACGCCGCCTTGCACAGCGGCTTGGCGATGGCGAGCTGGTCCATCTCCTCGTAGTCGCCCTGCTGCAGATCGACGATCTCGCGCTCGGAAGAACCGCTGATCAGGATCATGGGGAAGCAGTTGGTCGTGGCGTTGGCCAGCGCGGTCAGGCCGTTGAGGAAGCCGGGCGCCGACACGGTCAGGCAGATGCCGGGCTTCTTGGTCAGGTAGCCGGCGATCGCGGCGGCGTTGCCGGCGTTCTGCTCGTGCCGGAACGAGATCACGCGGATGCCTTCGGCCTGCGCCATGCGGCCGAAATCGGTGATCGGAATGCCCGGCACGCCGTAGATCGTCTCGACGCCGTTGAGCTTCAGCGCGTCGATGATCAGGTGGAACCCGTCGGTCAGTTCCCGCTCGGACGCGGCGGCTGGATCCATGCTCTGGACTGCGGCGGACATTCGCTTCTCTCCCTGGACTTTTTTCGTTGATGCGTCGGTTCTGGCGCCGGGCGCGGGCTGGACAGGCCCGGCCCCGGACGGGATTCAATCGAGTTGCACGAACTGCGCGACATGGTCGCGCAGCCTCAGCGTATGCTCGCGCACCAGCCGCTCGGCGCGTTCGGCGTTACGGGTCTCCAGCGCCTCGACGATCTCCTTGTGATCGACGATCGAGCGACGGGCGCGGTCCTTCTCGAAGATGGTGCGCTGGCGGATCGCGCGCACATGCACGAAAAGGCCGTTGGTGATGTCGGTAATCAGCGCGCAGCCGGCCAGATCGATGATCGCGGCGTGGAAACGGATGTTGGCGTCGGAATATTCGCCCATGTGCGCGCCCACATCGGCGCTAGAGAACGTGTCGACGAGCTCGTGCAGCCTCGCGATGTCCTCGTCGCGCGCGACCTGCGTCGCCAGCCGCGCCGCCATGCTCTCCAGCGCGGCCCAGACCGTGATCATCTCGAGGATCTCGGCCTTGGTCCGGCGCACGATGTAGATCCCGCGCCGCGGTGCGATGCGAACCA
>JAKFWE010000521.1 GCA_021732895.1 Allobosea sp.
TTCGTGCTGTCCGTGCTGGAACGGGTCGGACCGAACTACGCCACGCTGGCGCTGCCCGGCCACGGCAACCTCGCCATCGAAGGCGAGACGCTCTCGCTGCGCGCCCGCCAGCGCCTCGCGCTGCGTGGGGACAGGGTCGATCTCCAGGGCCGGACCATGGCCTTCGTCGCCGACAGCGCGACCTGGCTCGGCAAGGCCCTGACGGCGGTTGTCGGGGTCTGGCGCGTTTCCGCGCGGGAGCACCAGACCAGCGCCGAGACCATGACCGAGAAAGCGACGACGCGGATCGCGGTGGTGGACCAGCTCGATTCGCTCAGCGCCGACGCGCGCTCGGTCAAGATCGCCGGCATCGCCAGCGAGACCGCCCACAGCAAGGTCGTCGCCGTCGCCGAGGATCTGCGCATGGACGGCAAGCGCATCAGCATGGGCTGACGGCACGGTGTCGCGCATCATGGAAGCCCCGGCCTTCGCGCCGATCACGGCGCGGGACCGCCTCGCGATCGCGCAGCGGCATATCGCGGCCGGCCGAATGGCGGAGGCCGAGGCGCTGCTGGGCGAATTGCTGCGCGCCGAGCCCGCGGACCCCGACGTGCTCAACGCCTGGGGCGGGCTGGCGCTGGCGCGCAAGGATGCGCCGCGCGCCGCCGACATCCTCGCCGCCGCCGCGACCGCCTATCCGGACCATGCCGGGCTCGTCAACAATCTCGGCCTCGCCCATCAGGAGCAGGGACGCGCCGAAGATGCGCTGGTCTGTTTCGAGCGCGCCGTGGCGCTGGCGCCGGATTCGGACAGCGCCCTGCACACCCTGGCGATGGCGCGGTTCTTCAACGGCGACCCGGCCGGCGCCCGTGAGGCGGCGGACCGGCTCCTGGCGCGCGTCCCCGATTCCGCCGACGCCCTCGGCCTTCTGGGGCTGGTCGCCCTGGCATTGGGCGAAAGCGAGGAAGCCGAGCGGCGGCTGCGCGCGGCGCTCGCGCTGCGGCCCGACGACGCGGCGACCCTGCGTGCGCTTTCGGTCTGCTGCCGCGAGCGCCGTCTCGGCGCGGAGGCGCTGCATCTGGCCGAGCGTGCGCATCTTTGCGCCCCGCTCGACAGCGACGCGATGGAGCATCTGGCGCGCTGCGAGGCCGAGGCCGGTCTTTTCGATCGGGCGCTGGCGACCTGCCGCAAGCTGCTCGCCTTCGCGCCGAACCATCTCGGCATGCGCGAGCTGCTGGCGCGGCTGCTGATCGTGCGGGGGGAGCCCGATCTCGGCATCGCCGAACTCTCGAGGCGGGTGAAGGCGGAGCCGCGCTCCGTCGAGGCGCTGCTGGCGCTGGCCGGCGCGCTGCGTTTCGCGGGCAGGCCCGACCAGGCCGCGCCTTTCCTCGACCACGCGGTGAAGCTGGCGCCCGACGATCCCGCCATCCTGCGACGGCGCGAGGAGTTGGCGCTGACGCGCGGCCGCTTCCCGCCGCCCCTGGAAGCCGCCATCGACGCCTCGGCGCTGGTCGTCGCTCCGGAAGGGATGTCGGCGCCGGATTTCATCCTGCTGTCGCGCTTCCTGGTCAGGCGGGCGCGGGCGGGGCTGCCGGTTCGGCTGATGGCCGACGATCTCTTCGCGCCGCTCGCCGGAAGCCTCGTCGCGCCGCCGCGCCTCGTGTCTGACGCCGCGCCGGACGAGCCAGCGGTTCCGCTCCCGCTGCTGCTGCGCGCCTTCGATCTCGAGGCCGATCCCGTCTCCACCGACGCACCCTACATGCGGGCCGATCCCGAGCGGGCCGCGACATGGTTCGCGGCGCTGCGCGAGCATCCCAGGCCCTGGATCGGCGTGCTCTGGGAGAGCGAACCGACCGGCTTGTCCATGGCGGCGGTGCGCGCCGCGCTGCCCTCCGCAGCCAGCGCGATCAGCCTGATGATGGGCGCGGGCCGGCACGAACTGAGGCACTGGCCCGAAGCGATCGACGCCGGCCGCCATTTCGACGGGTTCGACGACATGATCGCGGCGATCTCGCAACTCGACATCGTCATCGGCCCCGATGTCGCCGCGCTGCATCTCGCGGGCGCGCTCGGTCGGCCGGGGCTGGCGCTGGTCGAGGCCGGGTTTGCCTGGTGCTGGGCCGCGCGCGAGGGGCGGGCGCTGTGGTATCCGAGCGTCGGCGTCGTCCCGCAGCCGCGCGCCGGCGACTGGACCCAGGTCGTCGAAACCGCGCGCGCGGCGCTGTCGCTGCGGCTCGCCGAAGCGGCGCCGTCCGATCCGCCATTTCAGTGAGCCGGCCGCTCAGGCCGGCTTCGTCCACGTGACCAGCACGATGCCGCCGACGACGAGCGCGAAGCCGATGAGATGATAGGCCGCCAGCCGCTCGCCCAGGAAGGCGACGGCGAGCGCGGCGCTGAAAATCGGCAGCAGATGCATGAACATGCCGGTTCGGCCGGGGCCGAGCGTCGCGACCGTGCGGTTCCAGAAGATATAGGCCAGGATCGACGGGAAGATCGCGAAATAGAGCAGCGCGCCGGCGCTGCGCGCCGTAACGGAGAAGCCGCCGCGCACGGCGTATTCCAAGGCGACGAGCGGCAGGTGGAACGCCACGCCGAAGCCGATCGTGACGAACAGGAACGCCATCGGATGCAGGCCGAGCGGCCGCCAGCGGATCAGCACGGTGTAGAGCGCCCAGAAGCTCATGCCGGCCAGCACCATCAGGTCGCCCCGGTTGAGTCCAAGCGCGACCAGACTGGCGCTGTCGCCGCGCAGGATCACCACGCCAGCGCCCGCGAGCGAAACCAGCACGCCCGCGATCTGCCTCGGGCCGAGCCTCTGCTTCAGGATGAGGAAGGCGAGCAGGAAGGTCGCGATCGGCAGGAGCGAGTTGACCAGCGCGCCGTTCACGACCGTCGTGTGATGCAGCGCCGCATAGACGAAGCAGTTGAAGGCGGTGACGCCGATCGCTCCCAGAGCGGCCAGGAACCGCCAGTTGGCGCGGATGCGGACGGCCTCCGCCCGCAGCGGCCCGAGGCAGAACGGCGCCAGGATGGCCAGCGCCAGCGCCCAGCGCCAGAACGACATCTGGATCGGCGGAATCTCGTCGCGCAGCAGCCGCGCGAACAGGAAGTTGCCCGACCAGAACAGCGGCGGCAGCGTCGCCAGCAGCCAGGCCGAAAATGGCGGCGCCGCGGCGGCGTCAGCGGGGGGATTGCCGGAGGTCGCCACGCGCGGCGACCTACCGGCCCGCGCCCGCGCGCGCCGAGCGCCGCTCGGTGTAGCGGCCGAGCACCGTGTTGACGCCGACCGCGAGGATGAAGACGACGATCAGCAGCGCATACATGCGTGGCATGTTGAAGGTGGCGTAGGTCTGGATGACGGCGTAGCCGAGCCCCTGATTGGCGAGTTTGGTCTCCGCCAGAAGCGTGCCGATGATCGCGACGCCAAGCCCGATCCGGATGCCGTTGATCACCGGCGCGCGCATCGCCGGCAGATAGATGTGGCGGATCATCTGCCATGAGTTCAGCCTGAAGCTCAGCCCGACGCGGATCAGCACCTGGTCGATCTCGCGCATCGCCCCGGCGACGCTGATCGCCACGGGGAAAAAGGACGACAGCGCTCCCATCGCGATCTTCGAGCCCGGCCCGACGCCGAACCACATGATCATGATCGGGAAGAAGATGATCTTCGGAGTAGGCCCGAGATAGTGCAGGAAGGGCTCGTAGGCCTGCTGCAGGAAGCGGCTGCGCCCGAGCGCTATGCCCGTGGCGATGCCGGCGACGCCGCCGATCGCGATCGCGACCGAGACCTCGCCGATGGTGACGCCGAGATCGGCGTAGAAGCGCGGGTCGATCAGGATCGAGGCGAGCTCGCGCAGGATGCGAAACAGCGACGGCACGACGTCGCGATAGAGCAGCCCGGACTGCGCCATGCCCTCCCAGACCAGCAGCACGACCGCGACGATGCCGAGCCGCGTCAGCAGCACGGCGCGCGTTTCGTCGATCAGGGCGCGCTTCGGGGCGGGGGCGGCGATGGCGCTGGCCATGAGGCGTGCTCCGGTCGGGTCGAGATATTTGCGCCCGGCCTCTTTGCGGAGGCCGGGAGCGTCGGTCGCGTCAGCGCGGCGGAATCTGGAACAGCTCGGCGAGCTGCTCCTTGGTGAGCGGCTGGGACGTGTATTTCAGCGCCACCGCGTCCGGAACGATGGTTTCGAGCCCGACGATCGCATCGGGGTTCAGCGCAGGCTTCGGAAAGAAATCGTCGCGCGTGCGCTTCGCGATTCCCTCCGGGATGCCGACGAAATCGGCATAGGCCTTCAACGCCGCAGGATCGGAATACATCGCATCGATGGTCTCGCGATAGGCCTTCATGTAGCGCTCGATCAGCGGCTTCTTGCTTTGCAGCGTCGCCGTGTTGACGACGAGCAGCCGCACCGTCTGGCTCTGGAAGGCCTTGGTGTCGTTGCCGGTGGCGATGACCCGGATCTGCTTCTCGTCGAGCTGCTTTAGTCCGAAGGGCGGCGCCGACCAGCCGACGTCGATCTGGCCCGACATCACCTGCGTCAGCGTCGGGGCCGGACCGCCGGTCGCGGTCGGGCGCGGCTTGATGCCGTTCTCCTTGATGAAGGCGTTGACGACGCCGTGGGTCGAGGAGCCGTTGGTCGAATAGGCGACGGTCCGGCCCTCGAAATCCTTCAGCGTCTGGACCGGCGAATCCGCCTTCACGTACCAGAACAGATCCTGTCCGCCGGTCGTCTCGGCTCCGATCACGCGGATCGGGGCTCCCTTGGAATAGGCCGAGAGCGCGCCCATGATCCCGACGGCGACGCCGATATCGACGCTGTTCGACAGCACGGCCTGCTGCGTCTCGCCGCCGCCCTGCGTGTAGAGCATCTCGAGTTCGAGATTGTGCTTCTTGAAGATGCCGAGCCTTGTGCCGACTTCGGAAATCGAAGTGTCCCAGTTGCCGCGCTGGCCGATGGCGAGCTTCAGCTTGTCCTGCGCCACGGCGCCTTGCGTCATGCCGGCCATCAGGCCGATCGCCGCCAGCGCCAGGCCCATTCGCGTGATCCGTTGCATCGTCGTCGTCTCCCTGTTGCGCCCCGCCGGGCGGGGCTTTTCGATGGGATCGCCCGCTTCCGCTCGTGGCGGCGGATTGCGGCGCGGTCCCCTGGATGCGATCCCCTGGCCGGGGACTATATCTTGAACCCTTCGAGCGTCGATGGGTGGAACAGCTCCTCGATCGTCACCGGTCGGTTCGAGAGGCCCTGGGCGTGGTGGGCGGCGAGGAAGGCGTCGAGCACGTGCCGGTTGGCGGCCACGCCATAGGACCAGAAATCCGCGCCCATCAGCGTTCGCGCGTCCTGCAGCCGCTCCTCGACGAAGGGCAGCGTGATCTTGGTGGCGGAGGTGTCCGCCAGCTTGGCCAGCGCGGCGGCCTTCGATTGCTCGAACGCCTTGAGCAGCGCCGCCGGCAGCCAGGGCTGCGCTTCGACGATCGTGCGGCGCACGCCGAGAATATGCATGATCGGGAATATCGCGGTGCGCCTGTAGTAGTCGCTCGCTGCGGCGGCCGAGTCGGCGAAGAGCCGGCCGACCAGAGGGTGCCCCTGGTCGAAGCACGAGGGCGAGCGCGGCCCGATGAAGCCGTCGATCTCGCCGTCCATGAGCATCTGGTTGAGCGACTTGTCGTCGGGTGCCTGCTCCAGCCGGATGTCCGGCGGCAGCTTGACGGCGATCTTTTCCGCCCGCCCGGGCTGCTCGATGCCGCCGCGCACCCAGGTCACCTCGGCCGGCCTGACGCCATGGTCGCTCTCCAGCATGGCGCGAATCCAGACGCAGGCGGTGAGCTGGTATTCCGGGCAGCCGATGCGCTTGCCCCTGAGATCCTGAGGGCTGTCGATGCCGCGATCGGTGCGGATGAAGACGCCGCTGTGGCGAAAGGCGCGCGACAGGAAGGCCGGCACGCCGACATAGGGGCTGTCGCCGTTGGCCGTCTTGACGGTGAAGCTCGACAGCGACAATTCGCAGACGTCGAACTCGGCGTGCCGGAAGGCGCGGAAGAAAATCTCCTCCGGCGCCAGCGTCATGAACACGGGATCGACGCCGTCGATCTGCACCGCGCCGTCGATCAGGGGCCGGTTGCGGTCATAGTCGCCGATGGCGACGGACAGGCGCAGATCGGACAAGCCAGCCTCCCGGCCGGCGCGGAGGCAGGCCTTCCTGATTTTTCGACAGGATGCGGCGCCTTGGCCGTGGCGACAAAGACTTCCGCTGGCTGAGAGTGAGACGCGCCCGTTATGGCGCGATCGCCCTCGGGGTTCGGGCCGGCCCCCGCAGCCGGTTCAGCGGATGCGCCGCGCCAGCGGACCGAGCGAAGCCAGCAGCGTGTCCGCGATCTTGGACAGGAAGGCGTCTATCGCCGCCTGATGGCGCAGGGGCTGCGCGTTTGCCGACGTGAGCAGATACAGCGTGCGCTTCACCGGCAGGTCGGAAATCCGCCGGCCGACCAGGAGCCCCGCCCGCAGTTCCTCGATCGCGGTCCCGTAGGGCATCATGCTCGCCGCGGCCCCGCGCACCACGAGCGTTCGCATCGCCGGGATCGACTGCGCCGCATAAGGAATGTGCAGGGGCAGCGAGAACTTCTCGGCGGCGGTTTTCAGCAGCCGCTGCACCATGTCGCGCTCGCCCGCCTGGACGAGGTCGTGGTTCAGCGCCTCGGCCAGCGTCAGCGTGTCCGGCAGCTTCTGCGCGGTCGCGGCGGTGACGAAGAGCAGCTCTTCCTCCAGGATCGGCTGGCGCAGGATCCCCGGCCGCGGCTCCTCCGCGCCATAGGCGAAGGCGATCTGGATGTCGCCGCGATCGAGCGTCTGCATCAGCACATGGCTCAGCTCCTCGACCAGGCTGAGCGCGACGCCGGGGAGCTCGTTCTTGGCGTCGACCAGAATGTCGGGGCCGATCTGCAGCATGATGCTCGGCGTCATTCCCAGCACCAGGATTTCGAGGTCTTGCTCCTGGCCCGAGAGGGCCTTGATGTCGCGCCGCGCCTCCTCGACCTCCAGCAGGATGCGGCGCGCACGCTCCAGCAGCAGCCGGCCGGCCTCGGTGAGCACGACGCCGCGCGAGTGCCGCCGCAAGAGCTCGATCTTCAGGTCCTGCTCGAGCTGCCTGATCTGCAGCCCGAGCGCGGGCTGGGCGACATTGAGATGTTCGGCCGCCCGCGTGATGTTGCCGGTTTCGGCGATCGCGACGAAATAGCGGAGCTGGCGGAGATTGATCGCGGCCTCCCGGCATGTCGTTTCGGCGCGGAACTATGCGACGGCGCGAACCCTCCAACAAGGCGCGGGCGCGACGCAGGCCCTACTGCGCCGGCCTGAACCAGCGCTCCATGCGTTCGAGCGCGACGAAGATGACGACGCTGACCAGCACGACGAAGATGATCGTCGCGAACATGCCGGGCAGGTCGTAGCGCTCGGCGAGATCGTTGATGAGCTGGCCGAGCCCGCCGAAATTGATCAGGAACTCGACCCCGATCAGGTTGATCAGCGCGAAGATCAGCCCGAGCCTGACGCCGACGAAGATCGTCGGCACGGCGGCCGGCAGCAGGATCTTCCAGAACTGCTGCGAGGGCGTCAGATTGTAGCTGCGCCCGACATTGATCAGGCTCTGTTTGACCCCGGTCAGGCCCTCGAGCGTCTTCAGCACCACCGGGCCGAGCCCCGCGACGAAGCCCATCGCGACGATGGTCGCCGCGCTCCGGCCGAAGATCACCAGGAACAGCGGATAGGCCAGCACGATCGGGGCCGCCGCCACGGCGGCGACCCAGGGCTCGGTCGCCAGCCGCAGGATGCGCTTCTTGTAGAGCAGCACGCCGAGCGAAATCCCGCAGATGCTGACCAGCAGGCTCGCGGCCAGCGCCTCCGCGCAGGTCAGGAG
>JAKFWE010000520.1 GCA_021732895.1 Allobosea sp.
CGATCTCGCCACCGCGATGATCATCGACCTCTGCGGCGGCGAGGCCTCCGAGATGGTCTTCGCCGGCGAGCTCCCGGATTCAGGCCACGCCATCGATTTCCCGTGGTCCGAGGTCAGGCGCCTGACCGGGCTCGATCTGCCGCAGGTCGAGATGAAACTGGCTTTGACCTCGCTCGGCTTCCACGTCTCGGGGGCGGGCGACCGGGTCAAGGTCGCGGCTCCGTCCTGGCGCGGCGATGTCGCCGGCAAGGCCGATCTGGTCGAGGAAATCCTGCGCATCGCCGGGCTCGACCGCGTCCCCGCCGTCCCGCTGCCGCGGATCGGGGGCGAGGTGATCAAGCCGGTTCTGACCGTGCTGCAGAAGCGGACCCGCGCGGCCAAGCGCCTGCTCGCCAGCCGCGGGCTGGTCGAGGCCGTCACCTGGTCGTTCATCCCGCACGAGGCGGCGACGTTGTTCGGCGGCGGTGGGCGCGAACTCGTCCTCGCCAATCCGATCGCGGCCGAGCTTTCCGACATGCGGCCCTCGCTGCTGCCGGGCCTGATCCGCGCCGCCCAGGCCAATGCCGACCGGGGTTTCCCGGACGTCGCGCTGTTCGAGGTCGGGCAGGTCTTCCAGAGCGATGAGCCGGAAGGCCAGATCATCGCGGCGGCCGGCCTGCGCCGGGGCACGGCGCGGCTCGAAGGCGTGGGCCGGCACTGGGACGCTGCGGCCAGGCCGGTCGACGCGCTCGACGCGAAAGCTGACGCCATGGCGCTGCTCTCCGCTCTCGGCGTGCCGGTCGGCGGCCTTCAGGTCGTCGCCGGAGGTGTCGCCTGGGCTCATCCCGGCCGCTCCGCCGCCTTGCGCTTCGGCCCCAAGGGCGTCATCGGGGCGTTCGGCGAGGTGCACCCGACGATCCTCCGGGCGCTCGACGTCAAGGGGCCGCTTGTCGCCTTCGAGATGCATCTCGACGCCCTGCCGCCGCCGAAACACAGGCCGACCAGGGTCAAGCCGAAGCTCGTGCTGTCCGCTTTCCAGCCGGTGACGCGCGACTTCGCCTTCATCGTCGACAGGGCGGTCGCGGCGGGCGACTTGCAGAAGACGGCGCAGAACGCCGATCGCGCGCTGATCGCGGACGTCTCGGTGTTCGATCTGTATGAGGGCCCCGGCGTCGAGGCCGGCAGGAAGTCGGTGGCGCTGGCGGTGACCCTGCAGCCGGTCGAGAAGACGCTGACCGAGGCCGAGATCGAGGCGGTGGGCGGGAAGATCGTCGCCGAGATGGCCAAGCGCCATGGCGCGGCGCTGCGGGGTTAGGGCGCTGGAAGAACCCTTCTCCCGGATGGGAGAAGGGCAGGTATGAGGGCCTGCCCTCGTGGGATGAGACGAAGACGGCTCCGCTCGCGCTTCTTGAAGCACTGGCAGGCCCTCATCCGGCGCTCCGCGCCACCTTCTCCCATCCGGGAGAAGGAAAGAGAACCGGCGCCCGGTCCGACGAATTGCCCACCATTGATCAGGATTGTGTAATGATCGGCGCGCGCAATCTCAGCAAAATCAGGCTATCGGCTAACGGATTGTTGCAGCATCGCGGGCCGCATGTCGCTCACCGAACTCCCCGTCCACGACAGCCTGTTCCCCGGCTTCCGCCTGCTCGACGTCGCTGCGTCGGGCGCGCGCATCCGTGTGCGGACGGGCGGGGACGGGCCGCCGCTCCTGCTGCTGCACGGCTATCCGCAGACGCATGCGCTCTGGCACAAGGTCGCCGGCCTGCTGAAGGACCGTTTCACGCTGGTCTGCGCCGATCTGCGCGGCTACGGCGACAGCGACAAGCCGCCGACCGACGCGCGGCATGTCCCCTATTCCAAGCGCGCCATGGCGCTCGACATGGCGCAGGCGATGAGCGCGCTCGGCCATGAGCGTTTCGCCGTCGGCGCGCATGACCGCGGCGCGCGCGTCGCCCATCGGCTGGCGCTCGACCATCCCCACCGCGTGACGCGGCTGGCCACGCTGGACATCGCTCCGACGCGCGAGATGTATGCGGGGACGACCGACGCCTTCGCCCGCGCCTATTGGCACTGGTTCTTCCTGATCCAGCCCGCCCCCTTCCCGGAGCGGATGATCGGCGTGGACCCGCAGGCCTACTGGCTGAAAAAATGCGGTTCGGGCTCGGCCGGTCTCGCGCCTTTCGCGCCCGAGGCGCTCGCGCATTATCTGCGCTGCTTCGCCGATCCGGCGACGATCCACGCCAGTTGCGAGGATTACCGCGCCGCCGCCGCCATCGACATCGTCCATGACGACGAGGATGGCGGGCGCAAGCTCACCCAGCCGCTGCTGGCCCTCTGGGGTGAGCACGGCGCGGTCGGCCGCTGCTTCGACGTGCTGGCGCTCTGGCGTCGGCGCGCCGAGATCGTGCGCGGCCATGCCTTGCCGGGCGGGCACTATCTGGCCGAAGAACTGCCGGACCTCGTCGCCGCCGAATTCGCCGCCTTCCTTGGAGAGCAGACATGACCGGGACCAATCGCGTCTACCGCATCGCCGTCATCGCCGGAGACGGCATCGGCAAGGAGGTCATGCCCGAGGGCCTGCGCGTGCTCGAGGCGGCGTCGAAGAGATACGGCTTCGAGCTCAGGCTGGACGAGTTCGACTTCGCGTCCTGCGACTACCACGCCAGGCATGGCAAGATGATGCCGGACGACTGGAAGGAGCGGATCGGCGGCCATGACGCGATCTATTTCGGCGCGGTCGGCATGCCCGCGCAGTTGCCTGACCACGTCTCGCTCTGGGGTTCGCTGCTGCTGTTCCGGCGCGAATTCGATCAGTACGTCAACCTGCGCCCGGTGCGGCTGATGCCCGGCGTTCTTGGCCCGCTGGTCGGCCGCAAACCCGGCGACATCGACTTCTTCGTCGTGCGCGAGAACACCGAAGGCGAGTACTCGTCTGTCGGCGGGCGGATGTATGGCGGCACCGAGCGCGAGATCGTGACGCAGCAGACCATCATGAGCCGCATCGGCGTCGATCGCGTGCTGAAATACGCCTTCGAGCTGGCGATGCGACGGCCGCGGAAAAAGCTGACCTCGGCCACCAAATCGAACGGCATCTCGATCACGATGCCGTATTGGGACGAGCGCGTGAAGGAGATGGCCAGGGCCTATCCGGAGGTGACGGTCGATCAGTACCACATCGATATCCTGACCGCGCATTTCGTGCTGAACCCGGACCGGTTCGACGTCGTCGTCGCCTCCAACCTGTTCGGCGACATCCTCTCCGATCTCGGCCCGGCCTGCACCGGCACGATCGGCATCGCGCCGTCCGGCAACATCAACCCGACGCGCGAACACCCGTCGCTGTTCGAGCCGGTTCACGGCTCGGCGCCGGACATCTACGGGCAGGGCATCGCCAACCCGGTCGGCCAGATCTGGTCGGGCGCGATGATGCTCGACCATCTCGGGGAGACGGAAGCCGCCAAGGGCATCGAGGCTGCGATAGAGCGGGCGCTCGGCGATGCCCGCACGCGCACCCGCGATCTCGGCGGCACGCTGGGCACGGAAGCGGCAGGCAAGGCCGTGGAGCAGGCGCTCGGCTGAGGTTGCGCCGAACCATGGCGGGTGGTCGGGCTGGGTTTTCCGCGCGCGCCACTTGCCATCCATCGCCCGATCGGGGCACAGCAGGGGTCGAGCCGACCCGTCATTTGAGGGACTGACCGCGACATGGATTTTTCATCCTCGGTATTCTGGACGTCGCTGCTCCAGATCATCTGGATCGACCTCCTGCTCTCGGGCGACAACGCCATCGTCATCGCGCTCGCGGTTCGCTCGCTGCCCGAGAAGCAGCGCAAGATCGGCATCCTGCTCGGGGCCGGCGCGGCCGTGGGCCTGCGCATCTTCTTCGCGATCATTGTCAGCTACCTGCTGAACATCCCCTTCCTGAAGGTCGTCGGCGCGCTCTTGCTGTTCTGGATCGCGATCAAGCTCGCCAAGGGCGAGGAGGAAGCTCACGGCGACATCGAGGCCTCCGACAATCTCTGGAAGGCGGTCCGCACCATCGCCATCGCCGACGCGGTGATGAGCCTCGACAACGTGCTGGCCATCGCCGCCGCGGCGCGCGGCCATTTCGAGCTCTTCATCTTCGGCCTGCTGCTGACGATTCCGCTCATCGTCTACGGCGCCAAGCTGCTCTCCGACGTGCTCGAGCGCTTTCCGATCCTGGTCTGGCTCGGCGCGGCGCTGCTCGGCTTCATCGCCGGCGAGATGCTGCTCGGCGACATCGCCGTCCTCCAGTGGCTGCAGGTCAACATGCCGAGCTGGGTGCAGGTCGTGCCGGTGAGCGACACCGCGCCGGCCGGGCTCACGGCGGCCAAGATTCCGTTCTACGGGGCGGCCACGCTTGGCGCGCTGTTCGTGGTGGTGGTCGCCTATCTGCTCAAGAAGCGTCCGGTGAGCGAGCCCGGCTGAGCCGGGCTCCTCAAGGATCGAGAAGAACGGCGGCGGCCAGGATCGTCTGGCCGCCGTTCGCGTGCATGCGGACCGCGACGCGTGCGGCCGCCGCGCGCTGCGGGTCGGCGATGACGAAGCCGCCCGTGCCCCGGGGCAGCGCCGCGAAGCTTTCCGGCGCGCGGGCGAAGCCGGTCCCGAGAGCCTTCACATAGGCCTCCTTGACCGCCCAGAGCCGCGCGAAGGCGAGCTGGCGCGCCGTCGCCGGCAGCGCGAGCAGCGCCGCGCGCTCGTCGGGATGGAGAATGGCGAGCGGCGGCTCGCTCGCCGGATCGACCTGCTCGACATCGATCCCGACCGGCCCCCGCGCCAGCGCGACCGCGACCAGCCCCGACCGTGTCGCGAGGGAGATCTCGAGTCCGGCGCCGGCCGGCCGCGCAAGCACGGGCCGGCCGCGCGCGTCATGCCCGATCGTCACCGCCTGCGGCGGCAGCGCGAGCTGCCGCGCCACGAGGTCGCGGGCGACGCCGCGACGCAGCGCCGCGCGCTCGGTCAGGTTGGCCGGGCGCCCGCCCGTCGCGATCAGCCACGCCGCCGGGAGCCCGGGCGCTGTCTCATCGCGGGAGGTCAGCCAGATCATCGCCGGATGCTAGTCTCTGGCGTCCCGGCTGTCCCGCCCTGCGCCAGCCTCATGCGGCGGCGTCGCGGCTGGCCATTGACCCCACGCCCGGGTTCGCTCTTGGAAGGGGCATGTCCACGCAACCGCCCGCCAGCACGCCGCCGCGTGCAACCCTGACGCTGCGAGGCGCGCTGATCGGCCTGCGGCGGGTCTCGGTGCTGATGCCGGGCGTCGTCGTCTTCGCCGTCGCCTTCGGCGCGGCGGCCTCGGCCAAGGGCCTGAGCCTGATCGAGGCCGTGCTGATGAGCGCGCTGGTCTATGCCGGGGTCTCGCAGCTCGTCGCCATGGAGCTGTGGCGGCCGGAATGGAGCTGGGGCGCGATCGCCGGCCTCGCCGTCGTCACCGCCACGGTGAACGCCCGCGCCATGCTTCAGGGCGCTTCGCTGCAACCCTGGTTCGCGGCCTATCCGCGCGCGCTCAACGCCGCCCACCTGTTCTTTTTCACGGACGCCAACTGGATGATCGGCACGCGTTATCGCGCCGAGGGCGGGCGCGATCTCGGCGTGCTGGTCGGCGCCGGCGTCGCGCTCTGGGCCGTCTGGACGGTTGCGACCGTGCCGGGATACCTGCTCGGCTCGCTGGTCGCCGACCCGCGAACCTACGGCATCGACCTCGTCATGCCGATCTTCTTCGCGGCGATGATCGTGCCGCTCTGGCGCGGTCGCCGCGCGGCGCTGCCCTGGGTCGTCGCGGGCGTCGTCGGGCTCGTCACTGCGAAACTGGCCGACGGCTATCTATTCATCATCGCCGGCTCGCTGTCGGGCGCGCTGGCCGGGGCGTTTCTCGATGACGCTGCCTGATCCGGGAATCTGGGGCGCGTTCGCGGCGATCCTCGCCATGGCCCTGGCGACCTATCTCTGCCGCGTGTCCGGCGTGGTGCTGATGGGCTTCATCCCGCTGACGCCGCGTGTCCGGCGCGGCCTTGCCGCGTTGCCAGGCTCGATCGTGGTTGCGACGGTGCTGCCGCTGATCGAGCGGCTCGGCCTCGCGGCCGGGCTGGCCCTGCTCGCCGCCGTCGCCAGCATGGTGCTGCGCCGCAGCGAGTTGCTGGCCCTCGTCGTCGGCATGAGCGTCGCCGCCGCCGCCCGCGCCTTCGGCCTGTGATCCATCAGCGGAAGCGATCGCATCGATCACATCACGTCATCGCGCCGGCTGGCCTTGCGGTTGACGCCGATCCGTGCGGGGCCGACGGTGTCGGCCGGCAAGACTGATCGATGAGATCGACCGATCCGGAGGGTTTCGATGGCCTGGTATTCGCAAACCTGGACGTGGTTCGAGGGGGAATGGCTGGAGGGCAATCCCGGCCTGATGGGGCCGCGCACCCATGCGAGCTGGCTCTCCTCCTGCGTCTTCGACGGCGCCCGCCATTTCGACGGCGCGACCCCCGACATGGACCTGCACGCCGCGCGCGTGAACCGCTCGGCCGCAGCGCTCGGCCTCAAGGCGACGATGACGCCCGACGAGATCGTCGCGAAGGCGCGAGAGGGCGTGAAGAAGTTCAGTTCCGACGCGGCGATCTACGTGAAGCCGATGTACTGGGCCGAGGAGGACGGCGCCTCGACGATCCTCGGCGATCCCGAATCGACGAAATTCTGCCTGTGCCTGTTCGAGGCGCCGATGCCGGCGCCCGCCGCCGGTTTCTCGGTGACGAAGGGCGCCTTCCGCCGCCCGACGGTGGAGACGATGCCGACCGACTCCAAGGCCGGCTGCCTCTATCCCAACAACGCCCGCATCCTGCGCGCCGCCAAGGCCGCCGGCTTCGACAACGCGCTGGTGCTCGACATGCTCGGCAACGTCGCCGAGACGGCCACCTCAAACGTCTTTCTGGCCAAGGACGGCGTCGTCAGGACGCCGGCTGCGAACGGCACCTTCCTGAACGGCATCACCCGCCAGCGCGTCATCGCGCTGCTGCGGCAGGACGGCGTCACGGTCGAGGAGACGACGCTCGGCTATGGCGATTTCGAGCAGGCCGACGAGATCTTCATCTCGGGCAACTATTCGAAGGTGATGCCGGTCTCGCGCATCGACAACACCGCGCTGCAGCCCGGCCCGATGTTCCGCAAGGCGCGCGAGCTCTACATGGACTACGCCCAGTCGACGGCGGCGTGAGGCCGTCATGGCCCGTCTGGTCACGCGGCTGACGCAAAGCCTGGGCCTTGCGCATCCCATCCTGTCGGCGCCGATGGCGCTGGCGGGAGGGGGAGCGCTCGCCGCCGCCGTCACGAATGCCGGCGGGCTGGGCCTGATCGGCGGCGGCTATGGCGACGGCGACTGGCTCGAGACGCAGTTCGCGGCCGCCGGCAACATCCGCGTCGGCTGCGGCTTCATCACCTGGTCGCTGGCGCAACGGCCGCATCTGCTCGCGCGGGCGCT
The DNA here is from genome assembly GCA_021732895.1 of Allobosea sp. Lineage (GTDB taxonomy): Bacteria > Pseudomonadota > Alphaproteobacteria > Rhizobiales > Beijerinckiaceae > Allobosea. The sequence continues at coordinate 7,460 of JAKFWE010000520.1, forward strand.
GGAGCGCCGGCCGGCGGCCTTGATGCTCTCTTTCGGCGATCCGCGGCCCTTCGCCGCCGAGATCGCCGGGGCCGGCGTGCCGCTGATCTGCCAGTGCCAGACGCTGGCCCATGTCCGCGAGGCGCTGGAGGCCGGGGCCGCCATCGTCGTGGCGCAGGGCGCCGAGGCCGGCGGCCATGGCCAGTCGCGCGGGCTCTTCCCGTTCGTGCCGGAGGCCGCCGACCTGATCGCGCGCGCCAGCCCGGACACGCTGCTGCTGGCGGCCGGCGGCGTCGCCGACGGGCGCGGGCTCGCCGCCGCGCTGATGCTGGGCGCCGACGGCGTGCTCGTCGGCACCCGCTTCTGGGCGAGCCGCGAGGCGCTGGTCCACCCCCGGCATCAGGCGGCGGCGCTGGCTGCGACCGGCGACGAAACCGTGCGCTCCTCGCTG
>JAKFWE010000225.1 GCA_021732895.1 Allobosea sp.
GCGCGCGCCGTCCTGCGGATGCTTCAGGCAGCATTCCCATTCCAGCACCGCCCAGGAATCGTAGCCGTGGCCGGCCAGCTTCGAGAAGATCGCGGAAAAATCGACCTGCCCGTCGCCGAGCGAGCGGAAGCGCCCGGCCCGGCTCAGCCAGGGCTGGTAGCCCGAATAGACGCCTTGGCGGCCATCGGGATTGAACTCGGCGTCCTTGACGTGGAAGGCCCCGATGCGCTCGTGGTAGATGTCGATGAAGGCGAGATAATCGAGCTGCATCAGCAGGAAATGGCTCGGATCGTAGTTGATGCGGCAGCGCGCATGGCCCTCGAGCGCCTCGAGGAACATCTCGAAGCTCGCGCCGTCGAAGACGTCCTCGCCGGGATGGATCTCGTAGCAGACGTCGCAGCCCGCCTCGTCGAAGGCGTCGAGGATCGGCCGCCAGCGCCTCGCGAGTTCGGCGAACGCGGTCTCGATCAGCCCTGCGGGGCGCTGTGGCCAGGGATAGACGAAGGGCCAGGCGAGCGCGCCCGGAAACGAGACATGGGCGTCGAGCCCGAGATTGCGCGAGGCTTTCGCCGCCAGCAGCATCTGCGCGACCGCCCAGTCCTGCCGCGCCTGCGGATCGCCATGGACTGCAACCGGAGCGAAGGCGTCGAAAGCCGCGTCATAGGCCGGATTCACCGCCACGAGCTGGCCCTGGAGATGTGTCGAGAGTTCGGTGATGGCGACGCCGTTCTCGGCCGCGACGCCCTTCAGCTCATCACAATAGGTCTTGCTGTCGGCCGCCTTTGCGAGATCGAACAGCCTGGCGTCCCAGCTCGGAACCTGCACGCCGCGATAGCCGAGGCCGCCGGCCCATTTCGTGATCGCGGGCCAGGAGTTGAACGGCGCGGCGTCGCCCGCGAACTGCGCCAGGAAGATCGCGGGTCCCTTCATCGTGGCTGGCATCGGCTCGCGCCTCCCGCTTCTGCTAGTGTCCGAGGAGGACCATGCTAAGCAGGTTTGGAGCCCCTGCCCAAGCCTGAGATCAGCCGCCAGGCGAGATGTCGCGGATCAGCCGGGTTTGAACAGCCTCCACGCCGCCGCCATGCCGACTGAGCCAGCCATGGCGGCGCGACTCAAACGAAAACGGCCTCCGGGACCGGAGCGGCTCACTGCATGAACCGATCGCCCGCTCCCGCGTTCAACCTGCACCCTGCTCCGAGTGCCCCCCATGACGCGCCTGACCGCATCCGCCCTGCTGATCGCCGCCCTGCTCGCCGCGCCCGCTCTCGCCCAGACCGCCGGGCCGACATCGACGACTCCGCCCGAAAAGCCTGCCTCGCCCGAGATCGCCTCCTGCAAGGCCGTGGCGCTGGAGCGGATCGCGGCGCGCGAGCCGGAGATCAGGGACATCTACATCGACGAGGACGGCGCGACGATCGCGACCGCCGAGGTCAAGGTCGAGGAGACGCCGATCACCCGGATCATCATGGGCGAGGCCTATCTGCGCACCGACAAATCCGACAAGCCGCGTCGCTTCCTCTGCCTGATCGGCGAGAAGGGCAAGGTGGTGCTGACCTTCTTCACCGCCCGGTGAAGCGGCAACTCGGCGGCACTGGAGCTAAACCGCTCGTCTTTGCGAGCGCAGCGAAGCAATCCAGCGTCTCGCGCCGACCTCAGGGTTGCTCCGCTGCGCTCGCAAGGACGGCGAGGCAACGGAGAATCCGATCAAAACCCCTTCGGCAAAAGTTCTCACTCTCCGCTGTCGGCGGCGCGCAGGCCGTCCAGCGCCGGCATCGAGGTGATGTTGTAGCCCGCATCGACATGGTGGATGTCGCCGGTGACGCCGCCCGAGAGATTGCTGAGATAATAGAGCGCCGCCCCGCCGATCTCCTCCAGCGAGACCGATTTCCGCAGCGGCGAGTTGGCGCGCTGCCAGGAATACATCGCGCGCGCATCCGAGATGCCGGCCCCGGCCAGCGTGCGGACCGGCCCGGGCGAGAGCGCGTTGACGCGGATGCCGCGCGGGCCGTAATCGGCGGCCAGATAGCGCATGCTGGCTTCCAGCGCGGCCTTGGCCACGCCCATGACGTTGTAGTTCGGCATCACGCGGGTCGAGCCGCCATAGGTCAGCGTGATCATGGCCCCGCCGCCATGGGGCATGCGCTGCGCGGCGCGTTTGGCTGCTTCCGTGAACGAGAAGCAGGAAATCACCATGGTGCGTGCGAAATTCTCGCGGCTGGTGTCGGCGTAGAGCCCCTTGAGCTCGTTCTTGTCGGAGAAGCCGATGGCGTGGATCAGAAAATCCAGCGTGTTGCGCTCCGGGTCGCCGCCCCAGGCCGCGTCGATGGCGGCGAAGGCCGCATCGACCGAGGCGATGTCCTCGACATCACAGGGGATGACGAGATCGGAGCCGATGCTCTGCGCCAGCGGCTTCACCCGCTTGCCCAGCGCCTCGCCCTGATAGGTGAAAGCCATCCGCGCGCCATGGGCGTGCAGGGTCTTGGCGATGCCCCAGGCGATCGAGTTCTGGTTGGCGACGCCCATGACGAGGCCGCGCTTGTCGTGCATCAGGGGGAGCATGGGGACCGTTTCGATTCGTTTCAGGAAGCGGATAGTGCGGATGGCAGGTCGGTCTGGCTGAAATCATCGCCCTTGAACAGGATGCTCGCGTCGCGCGAGGCGGTGCTGGCGTAGGCGAAGCAGTCGCCCATGTTCAGGGCGGCCGGGTGGCGGCCCTTGCCGAAGCGTTCGAAAGCGAAAAGTGCAAGCGAGGCCTGTTCGTCGTCGATCTCGACAACGGTGATGTCCATGCGCCGGAGCGTTTGCCGAACGTCGTTTTGAGCGACGCGCACCGGCGCCGATTTCGCGCGCGCGACCGCCAGAGACGCCTCATAGATCGCGACGGGCGATGTGAACGCGGACGCGCCTCGATCAAGGGGTGCGGCCAGCGCCGCTGCCTCAGGCTCTGCCAGGATGAACGCAACGATGGCCGAAGCGTCGACGAAAATCACTCGTCACCCGAAAGCCAGTCGTAGAACGCCTTGTCGGCCTTCAGACCAGTCTCGGGGTAGGCAGCGACGCGCTCCTGGATATCCTTGATCCTCTCCAGCATGGGCCGCCTGTCGCCGAGTTCCTGCATCCGCTCGACCCGCGCCAGCTTTTCGGCGGCGGCCTGGCGCACCGCGTCGGTCAGCGTCGCGCCGGTTTTTGCCGCGAGGTCGCGCACAATGCGGTCGGTCTCGGGGTCACGTATGTGAAACGCCATATGGCCGCCTCCGTCTAGACGATCCGTATACTCGTCTAGACGCACGCCGTCACGCTACAAATGCTTTCTGACCGCCGCAGCCGTGTCCTTGGACGAAGCCAGCGGCACGATCTCAAAGCTGGCGAGATCGCCCCATTCGAGCACCCATTCCTGCAGCTTCGTCACGTCGTCGCACTGCATGAGCTGGAAACAGCGGGCGAAATCGGCGGAAATCCAGCTGTCGACGTAAGTGAGGCCGTCGGGGATCATCCGGCCCTTCTCATGGAAGCGGGCATAGATCTCCTTCACCCGCGCCTGGTCGAAATGCTCGATCACCATGAACAGCATGGCGCCTCACGCCTCCAGGCGCTTCATCACGATCGTCGCGTTGGTGCCGCCGAAGCCGAAGGAGTTCGAGAGCACGCAGCCGAGCCCCGCATTGTCGATGCGCTTGCGCACGATCGGCATGTCGGCGAAGGCCGGGTCGAGCTCCTCGATATGCGCGCTCTCGCAGATGAAGTCGCTGTTGAGCATCAGCAGCGAGTAGATCGCCTCCTGCACGCCGGTGGCGCCGAGCGAGTGGCCGGTCAGCGACTTCGTCGCCGAGATCGGCGGGCTCTTTTCGCCGGCCCCGAACACCTCGCGGATCGCCTCGATCTCCTTGGCGTCGCCGACCGGGGTCGAGGTCCCATGCGGGTTGATGTAGTCGACCTTCGCCTTCACACCCTCCAGCGCCATCCTCATGCAGCGCATCGCGCCCTCGCCGGACGGGGCGACCATGTCGTAGCCGTCCGAGGTCGCGCCATAGCCGACGATCTCACCATAGATCTTCGCGCCGCGCGCCCTCGCGTGCTCCAGCTCCTCCAGCACGACGACGCCCGCGCCGCCGGCGATGACGAAGCCGTCGCGCCTGACGTCATAGGCGCGCGAGGCGATCGCGGGCGTCTCGTTGAAGTCCGACGACATCGCGCCCATGCCGTCGAACAGCACCGAGAGCGTCCAGTCCAGTTCCTCGCAGCCGCCGGCGAAGATCACGTCCTGCTTGCCCCACTGGATCAGCTCATAGGCGTTGCCGATGCAGTGGTTCGAGGTCGCGCAGGCCGAGGAGATCGAATAGTTCACGCCCTTGATCTTGAACCAGGTCGCCAGCGTCGCCGAGGCGGTCGAGGACATGCCCTTGGGCACGGCGAAGGGGCCGACCTTCTTCGACGAGCCGCTCTCGCGGGCCTTGTCGTAGGCGTCGATCAGCGCGCGCGTCGAGGGACCGCCCGAGCCCATGATGATGCCGGTGCGCTCGTTGCTGATCTCGTTGTCTTCGAGGCCGGCGTCGCGGATCGCCTGCTCCATCGCGACCTGGTTCCAGGCCGAGCCGCCGCCATGGAAGCGCATGGCGCGCCGGTCGAGCACGCTGGCGGGATCGAGCGAGGGCACGCCGCCGACGCGGCTGCGGAAACCGTGCTCGGCGAAGTCCGGCACGAAGGAGATGCCCGATTTCGCCTCGTGCAGCGAGGACAGGACCTCCTGCGTGTTGTTGCCGATGGACGAGACGATGCCCATCCCGGTGACCACAACGCGTCTCATGCTCGCTTCTCCGAAAACCGTTAGCGCTCCCACCTAAGCGGCCAAGGCGCACAACTCAACCACGGTAATGCGGCCACGACATGGAATGTGCGAGATGCTATGGTTCCGACGTGGTTCTTCGGCCTGATCCAGGATTTTCCGGCATGACTCCAAAGCAGGCAATCACGCTGGCAAAATCGTGGGTCGGCGACATCGTCGCGGAGGAGGGGGTCGCGCAGATCGATCTCGAGGAAATCCGCTATGACGACGCCAAAGGCCAGTGGCTGATCACGGTCGGCTTCTACCGCGTGACGCCGAAGGCGAATCATGGCGGACTTGGTGGCCTACTGGTCGGGAATGCGCGCAAATCGTTCAAGCTGATCCGGATCGATGATCAGGCCGAGACGGTTCTGAGCATGGAACACCGCGCAGTCGAATCGGCCGATGTCTGAACGAGTCCTGCTCGACACGAATCTGCTCGTGTTATTGATCGTGGGCTCGACGTCGGAGCGGATGATTTCGACACATAAGAGAACGCGGGCTTACGACATCGCTTCGTTTCGGCTGCTCGCGGTGCTCCTATCTGCGCTGGTCTCGCTGGTGACGACGCCACATATCCTCGCCGAGACGTCGAACTTGCTGAGACAATGCGCGGAGCCCTTGAAACGACAACTTACAGCTGCACTTGCTGCTTTCGCCGATGTCCTGGCCGAGAGCCATCTGCCGGCCCGCGCAGTCGTAGGCTCGCGGCATTTCCAGCGCTTGGGATTGACGGACGCGGCCGCGATCGAACTCGGTTCAGCGAGTACGTCGATACTGACCGACGATCTGGACCTTTATCTCGCCGCGGCGAATGCAGGACTGCCTTGCCAGAATTTCTCGCATCTTCGCGAGGTCGATGCGATGTGAGCCTCAGGCCCCTTCCGGCTTGAACAACCCCACCCGCATGTCCGAAACCGTATAAATCCGCTTCCCATCCGCCTCCAGCCAGCCATCGGCGATGCCGAGCACGAGCTTCGACTTGAAGACCCGCTTGAACTCGACGCCGTAAACCACCTGCTTGACGCTCGGAAGCACCTGGTCGGCGAACTTGACCTCGCCGACGCCGAGCGCCCTGCCTCGGCCGGGCAGGCCGAGCCAGCCGAGGAAGAAGCCGGTGAGCTGCCAGAGCGCGTCGAGCCCAAGGCAGCCCGGCATCACCGGATCGCCCTTGAAGTGGCAATCGAAGAACCAGAGGTCGGGCCTGATGTCGAACTCGGCGCGCACCAGCCCCTTGCCGGCCGCGCCGCCGGTCTCCGAAATCTCGACGATACGGTCGAACATCAGCATCGGCGGCAGCGGCAGTTGCGCATTGCCGGAACCAAACAGCTCCCCGCGACCGCAGGCGAGGATGTCCTCGTAGCTGAATGAAGATCGCCGCTCCATGTCCGGTCCCGCTCCGCTTCGACAGGCAGCCGCGCTTCGCCGCGACCTGCTCCTCAACCCTTTGGCGTGCCTAACACGGGGTCGCGTCGATGCGAAAGGGCGCAGCCCGTGCGAAGGGTCGCGCGCGCGCCGTGCTTGCAGCCGGCAATCCCAGCCCTTACATTTGCGTCGTTCTGAAGCGCCGATCACGAAGCGCGACCACCCGCTGCGGGAAGAAGGGCCAAACCGAGGCATGACCGATCTGATGCCCCAGAGCGAAGGTTCCGGATCGGCGGGTCGGCAGGGCTGCCCGTTCCACGACGTGCGCCAGCGTCTGCGCCGCGTCGGACTGCGGCCGACCCGGCAGCGCGTCTCTCTGGGCTGGCTGCTCTTCGCGAAGGGCGACCGTCATGTCAGCGCTGAAATGCTCTATGAGGAGGCGATGAAGGCGCGGGCCCCGGTCTCGCTCGCCACCGTCTACAACACACTGCACCAGTTCACGCAGGCCGGCCTGCTGCGCGAACTCGCGATCGATGGGGCCAAAACCTATTTCGACACCGACAACAGCGAGCACCATCATTTCGTCGTCGATGGCGAAAACACGGTGATCGACATTCCGGCCTCGGCGATCGACGTGGCGCAACTGCCGGTGCCGCCCGACGGATACGAGATCGCGCGCGTCGATGTCGTGGTGCGGCTGCGCAAGATCGCCGACTGAAGGGCCCGGCCCCTCGGCCGGTTGCGCCGCACCGGCGAATCACTCGACCTTTTCGTTCGGGTAGACGCCCCAGAGCCTGTCCTGGCGGATATAGCCATCCATCTTCGCGACGCTGACACGGCACCAGGCGTTGGCGCAGCCGGAGACGTTGGCGATCACGCCGGACTCCAGCGTCGCGACCCTCGTCGCGCCCTCGTCATTGCTCTGCAGCAGCGGGAAGGTCTCGTTCTTCGCCTTCGACCACGGCGCCACCAGAGCGGTCCTGCGGCCGGAGAGCAGGCTGTGCAGCACCCAGCCCTCCGACCCGTCGGCGTCGCGCACGCGCCGCCAGGTCTCGAATTCCGCCGTGATTTCGACCGGCAGGCCGGCACGCTGGTAGACCCAGCGGGTGCGATGCTCCTTTGAAGGCCCCTCGCGCAGATTGACCCGGTCGGACTTTAGGCTGACATAGCGCGGGATCGGCAGTCCGGTGACCGGCCCGGCCGCGACGTCCTGGGCCTGCGCCGCCCGGCTTGCGCCGACCACGGCGCCGATCAGGGCCGCGAGACAGATTACCCGCACCGCGACATCACGCATTCGTCCACTCTCCATCCGAACCGGCCGCCACACCGAAATACACGCCGAAGGGTCAGGTTGTCATCGACCGCGCAGCGACCTAGACAACGAGGCGGGGGCGGTGCGATCGACGCCTTCCCCATCACTGAAGCGCTGCGGTTAACGGGCGGTTGAGGCCAAAGGGCGGCGGTGTCGCACGAGCAGCGGAAGGAGCCGCCAAATGCCGAAGAAGAAACCGCTGGTCGTCGTCACCCGCAAACTGCCCGCGGTGATCGAAACGCGCATGCGCGAGCTGTTCGACGCGCGGCTCAACATCGACGATGCGCCGATGAGCCAGGCGGCGCTGCGCACCGCCTCGACCAGCGCCGC
>JAKFWE010000372.1 GCA_021732895.1 Allobosea sp.
CGCTCGCGCAGATCCTCGGAGTAAGGTCGTGTCATTCCTGCCGGCCGCCTTCTCCCGGCAGACAGCTTGAATCACATCCCGACCGATTTGCGAATCCCGATTCCGCTGAAAATCAGCATGCTCTAGGACCTCGTTCCTCGTGCGCGAGGGCCTAACGGCACCTGAGGCCAGGATGACGTCGCCTTCAATGAAGGGCCGCTTTCGGGCATAGCGCCTATGTCAGCAAATGGCGCATTCCACCGGGCAGCGGACGGCACTGCTCGACATCGTCCAGCGCGCCGGCCTGCCGAAAGAAGCGCTATCATGGCCGGGGCTCGTTCGTTGGCCGGGTACTGAAGCAGAAGACGGACTTTTCGCCATGTTCTTCTCCGGCCCAATCTGGACCGGCCGCAAGGTGCCCAAGCCAATAACGGCCAGAGCCACGAACTGCCGTGCACTTATGTGGTGCTGCCTCGCGTATCGAGCGGACCTAATCGGTCCGCTCGACATGGTGTTGATGAGGGATTGATAATTCCTAGATGCTGGGCAGCTCGGGCTGTCGCTATCCCACACCGAATCAAACGCGCACTAATCCGTGCCGCATGCAGATCCCCTAGTTAACGCGTCGCGGCTGGCTACCAGCGATGTGGTGGGGCGGAAAGTGGGGCGGCGCCCAACTCTCTAAACAATTTTTCTAACCATTCCAATTGCTTATTGAGGGTTTGATGGCGGAGACGGAGGGATTCGAACCCTCGATACCCTTGTGGGGTATGCTCATTTAGCAAACGAGTGCCTTCAGCCTCTCGGCCACGTCTCCGTTGGATGCTCTATGCCCGATCGCGTCGCGCTTTGACAAGCCGTGCGGCGCCGGTTCGTGGGAACGGTCGCGGGCGCAGGGCCGGGGTCGCGCAGAGGGCGCCGTCGGCCCGCCGTTGGCGCGCGACGGCTGGCCGGGGCCGGATGCACGGCCCATGAGATGAAGGCCTTCACCGGCCACACGACGCTGAAAGAGGTCGGGCACGACACTGCGGCCGTCTCTCGCGAGCATCTGGCCGCGTCCGCGATCAGCAGGGCCGTGAACGCAGGTGGAACGCCGGGCTCGCAAACCGATTTGCAAACCGCTTCCAAAGCGAAAGGAAATCAGCGGCTTATGAGAGGGAAATGGTGCCCAGAGCTGGAATCGAACCAGCGACACTGCGATTTTCAGTCGCATGCTCTACCAACTGAGCTATCTGGGCGCCGGGGCCGCGAAGACCGCGACCGTGTTGGTCGGCGGGGTATAGAGGCTGACGGCGCGGCTGTCCAGACGGTTTGAGGTCGGGCCGTGGCCGTCAAGTCCGGCGCCGGCCTCAGCCGCCCGGATCGCGCAGGCCGGACGCCGGGCCGGTGGAGCGCAGGACCGCCTGGGGCACGTCATAGGCCTGGAAATCGGCCCAGTGACGTTCGACGTCGGCGCGGAACAGGCCGCGCGTCAGGCCCGAGACCAGCTTCGGGATCGCCGTCGTCATCGCGTTGATCGAGGAGCCGGAGGGGCCGAAGCTCATCGTCGAGGCGATGCCGAAGAGATGAATGTCGGCGAGCCAGGGCGTTTCTCCTGGCATGCGCTCGGTCAGGGCGTAATCGTCGCCGAGATAGGGGAAGCGGCCGAGGCGCTCGCTGCGCTCATCCTCCGGCGGCGCGTAGCGATCGGCCCAGCAGGCGATGTTAGCGGCCGCCCGCGCCAGCTCCGGGCGCACCGACAGGTCGATCTCGATGCCGGTGGCGGCGATCACGTAATCGACGACGAGGGCGCCGCGCGGCGTCGTCAGCTCGACCCCGGCCGGCGTCTCGGCGGCGCCCAGCACCGGCGCGCCGAGATGCAGGGTGAAGGCGGCGTGGTCGGCGCAGCGGTCGTATGTCGCCTGCGGGAAGCCCTCGCGCAGCTCGAGGATCGCGCGCATGAAACGCCAGCGCCAGGCGTCGTCGAGATCGCAGAAATGCCGCAGGAAGCCGCGAAAGGTCAGCCAGCGATAGGGCTGGACGACCTGCGGCGCGGCCCGGCGGCAGAGCAGATGCACGGCCGCCGCGCCGGCCTCGAGCGCCGTCGCGGCGTTGTCGAAGGCGGAGGCGCCCGCCCCGATCACCGCGACGCGGGCGCCGCGCAGGGCGGCGAAGTCGATCGCTTCGGCCGCGCTGGCGCGGCGCGCCGGCGGCAGGGCCTCGATCGGCGCGGGCAGGCTCCAGCGGCCCATGCCATCCTGCCCGGTGGCGAGAACGAGCTTGCGGCAATGCAGGGTCTCGCGCCCCGCCCCGCTCTCGACGGTGACCGCGAGCAGGCCGCCGGCCGGGGCGATGTCGACGACGTCGGCCCCGTTGCGCACCGGCGCGCCGACGACGTGGCGCAGCCAGAGCAGGTATTCGCTCCAGTGCTCGCGGCCGATCAGGCCGAGCGCGCGCCAGCTTTCGACGCCGAAGCGGGCCTCGTGCCAGGACTGGTAGGTCAGGCTGGGGATATCGAGATCGGGACCGGTGAACTCCTTGGGGCTGCGCAACGTGTGCATCCTGGCATAACTCGTCCAGGGTCCCTCGCTTCCGGCCGCAGCCCTGTCCAGCACGAGGATGTTGGTCACCTGAGAGCGCATCAGGCCGAAGGCGGCTGCGATTCCCGACTGGCCGCCGCCGACGATCAGCACGTCGAAGGCGGGCGCCCCGTCCGGCCCGGTCCGGGGCTGGAGCCAGGGCGCGCGCGGATGGGCGATGCGGGCGAGATCGCTCGCGACCCTGCTCTCGAGCACCGAAAGGCCGTCATGCTTCATGCGAGACCTCCTTGCAGCGCCTTTCTGGCAGCGCCTTCCCGCAGCGCTTCCTTGCAGCGATCATGCCGCCGCGCTCAGGCAGCGAGCCAGCCGCCATCGACCACCAGCGTCGTGCCCGTGCTGAAGGACGAATCGTCGCTGGCAAGATAGAGCGCGGCCTTCGCCACTTCATCCGCCGCGCCGAAGCGCCGCATGGCGTGGCGCATGCGCGAGGCCTCGCGGACGGGTTCGGGGTCGGCATGGCGGGCGAAGCTGCGCCTGAGCATGGCGGTGTCGATGGCGCCGGGCGCGATCGCGTTGACGCGGATTCCGTCGGCCGCGTAGTCCAGCGCCATCGTCCGCGTCAGGCTGAGGATCGCGCCCTTGGCGGCGATGTAGGCGCTGTTGCCGCGCCCGCCGGCCAGCGCGAGCTGCGAGGCGAAGGTGACGATCGCGCCCTTGCCAGCCGCCTGCATCGCCGGAATGCAGGCGCGCGCGAACAGGAAGGTGCCCCCGACATTGGCGCGGAAGACCGCGTCCCAGTCCTCCGGCGCGGTCGTCGTCACGGTGCCGCCGCAGGAGAAGCCGGCGGCGGCCGTCAGGATGTCGATCCGCCCGAAGCGCGCCAGCGCGGCCTGCGCCACGGCGTCGGCGAAGCCGGGCTCGCCGACATCGCCGATCTGCGCGAGCCCGTCGCCACCATCCGGGGCGATGGCCGCCAGCGTCTCGTCGAGGCCGGCGGCGTCGCGATCGACGGCGACGATTCGCGCGCCCTCGCTGGCGAAGAGGAGAGCGCTCGCCCGGCCGATCCCCGAACCCGCGCCCGTGACGATGGCGACGCGACCTGAAAGCTTCATGGGCCTCGATCCAGGTGATCGCCGTGCCGACGCCACCAGGCGTCGAGATCGGCGGCGGATGCGTCGCGGTCATGGCCCGCCCGCCAATCGAACTCCCCGGCGAACCGGGCGATCGAGAGCGGCGCGCGGTCGCCGGGACCATGCAGGTCGATGGTGGCGGCCTCGCCGGGCTCGGCCAGCCGGCAGACGAAGCCGGGCCGCGAGGCCATCAGCGCCCTGCCCCAGTCGAGCGCCGAGAACGCCGCGCCGGTCGAGATGTTGTAGAGCCGGTGGCGCGGGGCGGGCGCGGCCGCGATGCGCAGGATCGCCCCGGCGATGTCGGGACCGTAGCCCCAGTCGCGCAGCCCGGGCCGCTCCAGCAGCGCCGGTTCGCCGCGATGCGCCGCCCGCATGATCTGGAACAGCGGGCTCAGCGTGTCGCGCGCGCCAGTGGCGTATTCGAAGGGGCCGAACACGCCCGTCAGCCGGACGCTGACGAGATCGAGCCCCCAGAGCGAGGCCAGCCGCGCCCCGACCCGCTCGCTCGCCCATTTGCTGATGGCGTAGAGGCCGACCGGGTCTCCGGGACAGTCCTCGTCGAGTTCCGCAACCCGCGCCCCGGCGCCGCCATAGGCCGCCGCCGAGGACAGGTTGACGACGCGTCGCACGCCGGTCGCGCACGCCTGTCGAAGGATGGGCGTCTGCGCCAGCAGGTTGACGTTCAGGATCGTCTCCGGATCGGCCGCGTCGCGGGCCGATCCGGCCGTGATCGCCGCGCCGAGGATGACGATGTCGAAACCGGGCGCCATCGCGTCCGCGACGCCCTCCTTGTCCGTGACGTCGCCGGTCACGGCCCGGCAGGTTCCCGGCAGGTCGGCGAACGCGGCCAGCGCGAAGGCCGGCGGCGCGGCGCGGTCGAACAGCGTGACGTCATGGCCCTGCTCCAGAGCGCGGGCGGCGAGGCTGAGCCCGATGAAGCCGGCCCCGCCGAAAATCAGGATGTTCAAGCGCTCTCCCCTCGCGGCGCAGGCCGGACGCCTCAGCCTAGAGCCTCGCCGCGCCGAAGCAAACGCGCCGGTCGTCAACGCGCGTTTGCCACGTCCGGCGCGAATGATTGACACCCGCCGCTTTCGCCAGCATCCCCTGAGGCCCCAGCGGGTCGGCGCCGGCCCGCACGCGCGAGATCACGCCATGCCCGCCACCGGCAAGATCACCCCCGTCATCATCTGCGGCGGCGCGGGGTCCCGGCTCTGGCCGGCCTCGCGCGAGTCCTTTCCCAAACAGTTCATCGCCCTGCTCGGCGAGCGTTCGATGTTCCAGCAGACGCTCGGGCGCGTCGCCGGTCCGGCGTTCGGGCCGCCGGTGATCGTGACGCATTCCGATTTCCGTTTCCTGGTCGCGAGCCAGATGCTCCAGCTCGGCGTGGCGGGAGACATCCTGCTCGAGCCGACGCGGCGCGATTCCGGACCGGCGATCGCGGCGGCCGCCGCCTTCGTCGAGGCCCGCGATCCCGGCGCGATGGTTCTGGTGCTGCCCTCGGACCATCTGGTGATGGATGGAGCCGCGTTCTCGGCCGCCATCGACCGTGGCTCGGGCGCGGCCGGCGCCGGGCGGATCGTCACCTTCGGCATGGTCCCCGACCATCCGGCGACCGGCTACGGCTATATCCAGCCCGGTCCGGCCGACGCCGACGGCGTCAGCCCGGTCGCCCGCTTCGTCGAGAAGCCTGATGCGGGAACGGCCGCCCGCTACATCGGCGAAGGCTTCCTCTGGAACAGCGGCATGTTCCTGTTTCGCGCCGATGTGTTTCTCGCCGAACTCGGGCGGTTCGAGCCCGACATGGTGGCGGCCGCCCAGGGCGCGGTCTCCGGATCGACGATCGATCTCGGCTTCGTCAGGCTGGCGGAGGAGGCCTTCGGACAGGCGCCGAAGAAGTCGATCGACTATGCGCTGATGGAGCGCACCGGCCTCGCCAGCGTGGCGCCGGCCTCGTTCGGCTGGTCGGATGTCGGCACCTGGGCCAGCGTCTGGAAGGCCTCGCCGAAAGACGAGGCGGGCAATGCCACGAGCGGGACGGCAGCGCTGTTCGACAGCCGCGACTGCTATGTCCAGACCAGCGGGCCGCTGACGGCGCTGATCGGCATGGAGGACGTCGTCGTCATCGTCGAGGACGATGCGGTGCTGGTGACGAAGCGCGACCGCGCCGAGCAGGTCAAGACCGCCTTCGAGAGCCTGAAGGCCGGCGCGCATCCCAGCGTTTCATCCTCGCGCCGGATGTACCGGCCGTGGGGCTACTACCAGACGCTGGATCTCGGCGAGCGCTTCCAGGTCAAGCGCATCCTGGTCGATCCGGGGCAGAAGCTCTCCCTGCAGAGCCATCATCACCGCGCCGAGCACTGGGTCGTGGTGCAGGGCACGGCGCTGGTGACGCGCGACAAGGAGGAGGTGCTGCTGCGCGAGAACGAATCGATCTACCTGCCGCTCGGCTGCGTCCACCGGCTGGTCAACCCGGGCAAGATTCCGCTCGAGATCATCGAGGTCCAGTCCGGCGCCTATCTCGGCGAGGACGACATCGTGCGCTATGAGGACGTCTACAACCGGGGGTGATGGACCTGCGGACCAGCCTCGATGGTCTTGGCCGGTCCGCCACGTCTTTGCGAGCGAAGCGAAGCAATCCACGAGTCGGCGCGAGGCGCTGGATTGCTTCGCTTACGCTCGCAAAGACGGCGCTCGCACTGCGAAAGGCTTGTGCGTCAGCGCTCCAGCAGCCGTTCGACCTCCGCCCGCAGTTGCGGCCCGAGGTCGCCGCGCGACAGGCCATAGGCCAGATTCGCCGTCAGGAAGCCGATCTTGGAACCGGTGTCGTAAATATCGCCGTCGAAACGCACCGCATGGAATCTTTCCTGATGCGACAGGGCGATCATCGAATCGGTGAGCTGGATCTCGCCGCCGGCGCCGGTCTCCTGGTTGGCGAGCAGGTTGAAGATCGTCGGCTGGAGAATATAGCGGCCGGTGATGTGCAGGTTCGAGGGCGCCGTTCCCCGGGCGGGCTTCTCGACCATCTTGGTGATGCGCGAGACCTTCGCCTTGACGTCCTCGACGCCGACGATGCCGTACTGATGGGTCTGGTCTTCGGGCACGGGCGCGACTGCGATGTGGTTGCCGCCATGCTTCTCGAACGCGTCGATCATCTCGGCGAGACAGCCCTTGCCGAAGGTATGGTGCAGCATGTCGGGCAGCAGCAGCGCGAACGGCTCGTCGCCGATGATGTCGCGGGCGCACCAGACGGCGTGACCCAGCCCCAGCGGCGCCTGCTGGCGTGTGAAGCTGGTCGCGCCGGCAGCCGGCAGATCGGCCTTCAGCGCCTCGAGCTCCTTGAGCTTGCCGCGCCGGCCGAGCGTGTCGTCGAGCTCGTAGGCCATGTCGAAATGGTCCTCGATGACGGCCTTGTTGCGACCGGTGACGAAGACGAAATGCTCGATTCCGGCCGCTCGCGCCTCATCCACGACATGCTGCACCACCGGGCGGTCGACGATGGTCAGCATCTCCTTGGGGATCGCCTTGGTCGCCGGCAGGAAACGGGTGCCGAGGCCGGCGACCGGGAAGACGGCCTTGCGGATGCGTTTCGTCATGGAGCGGTTCCTGTCGCGCTGCGGACAGCACGGATGGCGAAGGGAGAACGGCGCGGACAATCGCCGGGGCGTCGCGATACCAGCCTGCGCTTGAGACCCCGTCAACGTTTTTTGGCTATGGCTGGTTCCCCTTGGGCGCGGAGCTTGCGATGACGATTCTGGTTTCGGGCGGCGCAGGCTACATCGGCAGCCACATGGTGCTGGCGCTTCTCGACCGGGGCGAGAAGGTCGTGGTGCTCGACGATCTCTCGACCGGGTTCTGGTGGGCGGTGCCGCCGGAGGCGGTGTTCGTGCAAGGCGATTCCGGCGACCAGGCGCTGGTCGAGCGGATCGTGGCCGAGCATGGCGTCACGGCGATCGCCCATTTCGCCGCGCGCATCGTGGTGCCCGATTCGGTCTCCGACCCGCTCGGCTATTATCTCGCCAACACTGTGAAGACGCGGGCGCTGATCGAGAGCGCCGTCAGGTCCGGCGTGCGGCAGGTGATCTTCTCCTCGACGGCGGCGGTCTACGGCGAGCCTTCAGTTTCCCCGGTGCCCGAGGAGACCGCGCCCGAGCCGATCAATCCCTATGGCCGCTCCAAGCTGATGAGCGAATGG
>JAKFWE010000371.1 GCA_021732895.1 Allobosea sp.
CTCATAGCCGGAGATGGTGATGTGGTCGGCGCGCGCCTTGGCGACGCCGGCCGCGACCGTGCCGACGCCGAGCTCGGAGACGAGCTTGACCGAGACGTCGGCGTCGGGATTGACGTTCTTCAGATCGAAGATCAGCTGGGCGATGTCCTCGATCGAATAGATGTCGTGATGCGGCGGCGGCGAGATCAGGCCGACGCCCGGCGTCGAGTGCCGCACCTTGGCGATGCGCGCATCGACCTTGTGGCCGGGCAACTGGCCGCCCTCGCCGGGCTTGGCGCCCTGCGAGATTTTGATCTGCATCATCGACGAGTTGACGAGGTACTCGGTCGTCACGCCGAATCGCCCCGAGGCGACCTGCTTGATCGCCGAGCGCATCGAGCGCCCGTCGGCCATCGGCGCGAAGCGCTCCGGCTCCTCGCCGCCCTCGCCGGTGTTGGACTTGCCGCCGATCTGGTTCATCGCGATGGCGAGCGTCGAATGCGCCTCGTGGCTGATCGAGCCGAAGGACATCGCGCCGGTCGAGAAGCGCTTGACGATGTCGACGGCGGACTCGACCTGGTCCAGCGGGATCGGCTTGCGGCCGACGCCGTCGGCATCCTTGATCGAGAACAGGCCGCGAATGGTCGAGAAGCGCGAACTCTGGTCGTTGACGAGGTCGGAATAGGCCTTGAACTTGTCCCTGGCGTTGCCGCGCACCGCATGCTGCAGCAGCGCGATGTTCTCCGGCGTCCAGGCATGGTCCTCGCCGCGCAGGCGGAAGGCGTATTCGCCGCCGATGTCGAGCGAATCCCGGTAGATCGGCGAGTCGCCGAAGGCGTCGCGATGGCGGCGCAGGCTCTCCTCGGCGATCTCGGCCAGCCCGACGCCTTCGATCGACGAAATCGTGCCGGCGAAATATTTGTCGATCGTCTCGGTCCTGAGCCCCACGGCGTCGAAGATCTGGGCGCCGCAATAGGACTGGTAGGTCGAGATGCCCATTTTGGACATGACCTTCAGCAGGCCCTTGCCGACCGACTTGATGAAGCGCTTCACCACCTCGTGGCGATCGACCTCCTTGGGAAATTCGCCGGCTTCATAAAGCGCTTCCAGCGTCTCGAAGGCGAGATAGGGGTTGATCGCCTCCGCGCCGAAGCCGGCGAGGCAGGCGAAATGGTGAATCTCGCGCGGCTCGCCCGATTCCACCACCAGACCGACCGAGGTTCTCTGGCCCTTGCGGATCAGGTGGTGATGCACCGCCGCCGTCGCCAGCAGCGCCGGGATCGGGATGCGCTCGGCCGAGACCTGCCGGTCCGACAGGATGATGATGTTGTAGCCGCCATGCACCGCGGCCTCCGCCCGCTCGCAGAGCCGCTCGATCGCGCCTTCCATGCCGGCGGCGCCCTCGCGCGCCGGATAGGTGAAGTCGATGGTCTTGGTGTCGAAACGGTCCTCGTAATGGCCGATGCAGCGGATTTTCTCGAGATCGTCGTTGGTCAGGATCGGCTGGCGCACTTCCAGCCGCTTGCGCCGCGACGCGCCCTCGAGGTCGAGCAGGTTCGGCCGCGGCCCGATGAAGGAGAGCAGGCTCATCACCAGCTCTTCCCGGATCGGGTCGATTGGCGGGTTCGTCACCTGCGCGAAGTTCTGCTTGAAATAGGTGTAGAGCAGCTTCGACTTCGACGAGAGCGCCGAGATGGGCGTGTCGGTGCCCATCGAGCCGACGGCTTCCTGACCGGTCACCGCCATCGGCGCCATCAGGATCCTGGTGTCTTCCTGGGTGTAGCCGAAAGCCTGCTGGCGATCGAGCAGCGGCACGTCGGTGCGCTGGGCACGGGCCTCGACCGGCGGCAGTTCCTCCAGCACGATCTGCGTGCGCTTGAGCCAGTCCTTGTAGGGGTTGGCCATGCAGAGCGAGGTCTTGATCTCGTCATCGCCAATGATGCGGCCCTGCTCGAGGTCGATCAGCAGCATCTTGCCGGGCTGAAGCCGCCACTTCTGGACGATCTTCTCCTCCGGGATCGGCAGCACGCCGAACTCGGAGGCCAGCACCACGAGCCCGTCATCGGTGACGAGGTAGCGCGCCGGCCGCAGGCCGTTGCGGTCCAGCGTCGCGCCGATCTGGCGGCCGTCGGTGAAGGCGATCGCGGCCGGCCCGTCCCAGGGCTCCATCAGCGCGGCGTGATACTCGTAGAAGGCGCGCCGCTCATCGTCCATCAGCGGGTTGCCGTTCCAGGCCTCGGGCACCAGCATCATCATGGCGTGGGCCAGCGAATAGCCGCCCTGCACCAGGAATTCGAGCGCGTTGTCGAAGCAGGCGGTGTCGGACTGGCCCTCATAGGAAATCGGCCAGAGCTTCGAGATGTCGGCTCCGAACAGCTCGGAATCGACCGAGGCCTGGCGGGCCGCCATCCAGTTGACGTTGCCGCGCAGCGTGTTGATCTCGCCGTTATGCGCGACCATCCGGTAGGGGTGGGCGAGCCGCCAGGACGGGAAGGTGTTGGTGGCGAAGCGCTGGTGGACGAGCGCGAGCGCGCTCTCGAAGCGCTCGTCGGTCAGGTCCCTGAAATAGGAGCCGAGCTGCGTGACCAGCACCATGCCCTTGTAGACGATGGTGCGGGCCGACATCGAGACCGGATAATAGGTCGCCGTCGAGCGGTCCTGCTGCTTGTAGACCTTGTTGGAGACCGACTTGCGCAGGACGAAGATCCTGCGCTCGAAATCGTCGGCGTCGGTGACGCCCGGCCCGCGCCCGATGAAGAGCTGGCGATGGCGCGGCTCGCTTTCGCGCACGGCCTCGCCGAGATCGGACGAATCCACCGGCACGTCGCGCCAGCCGAGGAAGATCTGGCCCTCCTCCTCGATCGTCTGGGCGACGATGTTCTCGCAGACCGCGCGCGCCGCGGCGTCCTGCGGCATGAAGAACTGGCCGATGGCGTAGTCGCCCGGCGCGGGCAGTTCGATGCCGAGCTTGCCGCACTCCTCCTTGAAGAAGCGATGCGGGATCTGGGTCAGGATGCCGCAGCCGTCGCCGAGCTTGGGATCGGCCCCGACCGCGCCGCGATGGTCGAGATTGTGCAGGATCTGCAGGCCCTGCTGGACGATGGCGTGGGTCTTGCGGTTCTTCATGTCGGCGATGAAGCCGACGCCGCAGGAATCCTTTTCGTAGGACGGGTCGTAGAGGCCCTGGCGCTCCGGCATGGCCGGATCGCGCACCGCGGGGAACGCCGCCACGCTCGCCTTGCTGATCTCGCTCATCGTCAAACCCCGCTTGCAGGCCCACGCCAGCTTCCGCCAACTCGGGCCTTCGAGTCCACTTCACGTCCAGCGGCGGGTCCGCCGCCATCGACCCCGGCCGGGTTCGGCAGCAAGGACGGGGCCAACCCGGCCATTTTATCTTCGGTTCGGAAGGTGGCTTGCGCTGTCTGGAGGGCGCCCGCGTCTTCCGCAGGCGCCTGGGGATTGTCGCCCCGCCGCGCCTGTCTCAGGCCGCCGCTTTGCGGGCGGCGCGCGTGCGATCGGTTTTGGCGTTGTCGGCCGTCCCCCTCGTCATCCGTCCGCTCCATTGCAGATGCCCGGCGCCGGGTTCGAAGCCCCGCAGCCGGCGCGTTAAAATGGGACAGCATCACTGTCCTATCAGGATGAATTTGCCAGAATTCCAATCCGCGCACAAGAGGCGATTTTGGCGTATTTTGAAATAATATTGCAGTATCGCGCCGCGCTGCGACACTTCAGGAACAGTGTGAACGGCGACACGCATACATCTTTCCGCCGGCCTCTGGTTCCCGCCGGCCCCTGACCTACCTCTCCGGAGTAGCCAATCGGAGTATCCGGAATGCCGATCGCCATCGTCCCGATCTATGCCGCGCTTCTTGCCTTACTCTTCGTCGCCTTGTCCCTGCGCGTCATCGGCGCCCGGCGAAGCGGCAAGGTCGCCATCGGCGCGGGCGGCAATGCGGGGCTGGAGCGGCGCATGCGGGTTCACGCCAATTTCGCCGAGTATGCGCCATTCGCTCTCCTTTTGCTGGCGCTGGCCGAGTTGCGCGGCGCGCCCGCGCTCCTGCTGCATGGTCTTTGCGTCACCCTGCTCGCCGGCCGCGCCGCCCACGCCTGGGGCGTCTCGAATCCGAGCGAGGATTTCCGCTTCCGCGTCGCCGGCATGGCGGCGACGTTCACGGTGATCCTGATCACGGCGCTCGTCCTTCTTGTCGGGGCTGTCCTGCGCTGAGACGCTTGGCGCAACCTTTGTCGCCCGCTAACGCTGCGTCCATGAACTTCATCAGCGACAACACCGCCGGGGCGAGCGCGCCGGTCATGGCGGCGCTCATGGCCGCGCAGGACGGCGTCGCCTCCGCCTATGGCGGCGACGAGTGGACGCGCCGGGTGGAGGCGCTTTTCGCCGACATTTTCGAGCGCGACGTCGCGGTCTTCCTCGTCGCAAGCGGCACTGCCGCCAACGCCCTTGCGCTCGCCAGCCTGACACGGCCGTGGGGGGCGGTGATCACCCATGAGGAAAGCCATGTCGCCGACGACGAATGCGGCGCGCCGGAGTTCTTCAGCGACGGGGCCAAGCTGATCGGCCTGCACGGCGCCGGCAACAAGCTGTCGCCCGAATCGGTCGCGCAGGCGCTCGGCCGTTTTCGCGAGGGGGCGCTGCATCAGGTCCAGCCGCAGGCCGTGTCGATCACGCAGGCGACCGAATGCGGGACGATCTACACCCCGGCCGAAGTCGCCGCGCTGAAGCAGGCGGGCGCGGCCCGCGGGCTCAGGCTCCACATGGACGGCGCGCGCTTCGCCAACGCGCTCGTCACGCTGGGTTGCGCCCCGGCCGAGATCACCTGGCGGGCCGGCGTCGACGTGCTGTCCTTCGGCGGCACCAAGAACGGCGCCTGGGCGGCGGAAGCCGTGATCTTTTTCGATTCCGCGCTCGCCGGGGAGATGAGGTGGCGGCGCAAGCGCGCCGGCCACACGCTCTCGAAGGGGCGCTTCCTCGGCGCGCAATTCGAGGGGCTGCTGCGCGACGGCCACTGGCTCGGGCTGGCCCGGCACGCCAACGCCATGGCCACCCGGCTGGCCGAGGCGGTGACCGCGGGGGCGATCTGCCGGCTGGCCTGGCCGTGCGAGGCGAATGAAGTGTTTCTGGTCTTGTCCGGCCCGCTGCAGGCCGCCCTGAAACAGGCGGGAGTCGCCTATCTGCCATGGTCGGACCGGGCTCTGGCGGAGGGGCGGGGCCTGACGCCGGACGAGATCGTCGGCCGCTTCGTGATGTCGTTCTCGACGAGGGCCGCCGAAATCGATCGCCTGATCGGCGTGCTCGAACCCGCCCGGCGCTGAGTTTTCCTCCGCGATTGCGCCGCATGCACGCCGTAATCCTTGCGGAGAAGTGAACGATGTTTCGCTCCGCGAAAGGGATGAGGACATGAACCGTTTGCCGGGCGCGCCTTCGCGCCTATCGCTCATCGCGCTGGCCGTCGCCGGCGCGCTGGCGGGTTCGGCCGGCGCGGCCAGCGCGCAGTATTACTTTTACGAGGACGAGTATGAGGTTCCGAGCCGGTTCGGCTATGGAAACCGTTATCGCGACGACTACTATTTCCGACCCGTGCCGCCACGCGTCGTGGTCCGCACGCCCGCGCGCGGACATGGGTTGAGCCGTATCGATCGCACGCTGCGCACCGGATCGACATTCGTCGTCGATGGCCGTTCAGGCGACGGCTCGCGCGTCCGGCTGATCTATGACCGCTATTCGGGCGACCTGATCGACCGCATCACGATTTCGCCCACGCCGCGCGCCGCCCCGCCGATCCCGAGACCCGCGCCGCGCATCGCCCGCATCGACCCCGACGAAGACGCGCGCCCGGCGAGCCCGCCGAAAGCGACGGTCAGGCCGACGCCGCAGCCGCCGGAGCGGCCGGCCTCGCTGAAGCCGCCCGCGCAGGCCAGCGCTCCGGCGACCCTCCTTCCGCCGTCGCCGGCTGCGCCGTCGCGTGCGTCGGAGCCGGAAAGGCCTGTCGCTCCGCCGGCGCGGGCCAGCGCTCCGGCGACGGTCACACCGCCTTCGCCAGCGGCGCCCGCTCCGGAAGAATCCGCCGCTCCCGGGCCCAGACTGGTCAACCCCGAAGACGTGCGCGGCGCGGATGCGCCGGAACGCAAGCCTCCGCTGGCTCGCGCCGACCCGTCGGGCATCAATGTCGCGCCAGTCCAGTTGCCGCCGGTGCAGATCGATGATGCGACGCCGTCGCGGCCCCTGCCGGAGACGCCGGCCGTCCCGGTCGCGCCGCTCGAATAGCCGCAAGCGACGCTGTCAGCGCCAGATGTGAAAAAGCGTCTCCGGCCCGGCCGGAGACGCCCATCATCGATCGTCAGGCGCGATCGGCACGGGGCGGCTGCGCCGCCCGGCCGTCACGCGGCCTTTGCTTCCAGGATCCGGGCCGGCTTGCCGCCGATCGCGATCTGCCGGGGCTTCTTCGCCTCCGGGATCTCGCGCACCAGGTCGATGTGAAGCAGGCCGTTCTCCAGGCTCGCGCCGGTGACCTGCACATAGTCGGCGAGCTGGAAGCGCCGCTCGAAGGCGCGTGCGGCGATGCCCTGATGCAGGATCTCGCGCTTCTCGGCGTCCGCCGGCTGCTTGTCGCCGCGCACGCTGAGAGCGTTCTCCTTGCTCTCGATGGTCAGATCGCCCTCCGCGAAGCCCGCGACCGCGATGGTGATCCGGTAGGCGTTCTCGGCCGTGCGCTCGATGTTGTAGGGCGGGTAGCTCGGGGCGGCGTCGTTGCTGGTGGCCTGATCGAGCAGCGAGAACAGGCGGTCGAAGCCGACGGTCGAGCGATAGAGCGGCGAAAGATCGTAGTGACGCATGGATGTCCTCCGTAAAGCGACAAACTGGCGGTCCGCCTCGGAATGAGCGCGGCCCGTTCTTCGGTGTGCGCAGCCGGTCTCCGGCCTACGCGGATTTGATCTGGGATGGCGATTCCAGCTTTTCAAGAGCCTCGCGTGACGGGCATAAGCAGGCATGCGCACCTGTTCGGGGCGGTGCGATTCGGGGTGCCGCGCGCCATGGCCGAGGCCGAGCTTTTCGCCGATCCCGCCTATCCCGCGCCGGGGCACGGGAAGGTCTGGACGGCGCGGACGCGCGACGGCGCGTCCCTGCGCTTCGCCAGCTGGCGCGCCACGGTCAGGCGCGTGCAGGGCACCGTCGTGCTGGTCCAGGGCCGGGCGGA
The DNA here is from genome assembly GCA_021732895.1 of Allobosea sp. Lineage (GTDB taxonomy): Bacteria > Pseudomonadota > Alphaproteobacteria > Rhizobiales > Beijerinckiaceae > Allobosea. The sequence goes on from JAKFWE010000371.1 coordinate 7,194, forward strand.
GTTCATCGAGCGCTATTTCGAGACCATCGTGGAGCTGCGGCGGCGCGGCTTCCACGTCCTGGCCTTCGACTGGCGCGGACAGGGCGGCTCGCAGCGTTTCGTGCGCCGCGCGCGCAAGGGCCATGTCGGCCGGCTGAGGCACTACGAGCACGATCTCGCGCTGGCCATGCTGGAAATGCGCGACAAGCTGCCGCCGCCCTATTTCGTGCTGGCGCATTCGATGGGGGCGGCGCTCTGCCTCGACGCGGCCCGCCGGGGGCAACTGCCGGTCTCGCGGCTGGTCGCGCTCGCGCCGATGCTGGGGCTGACCATCGTCGAGAGGCCGGGGCTGGCGCGACAGTTGGCCAGCCTGCTCTACTGGCTGGGCATGGGGAAGTCGTTCGTGCCCGGCGGCGGCGATACGGCGATCGCGACCAGGCCGTTCGACGGCAACCGGCTGACCGGCGATCCGGTGCGTTATGCCCGCAACGCGACGCTTTCGGCGTCGGCGCGCCACCTTTCCATCGGCGATCCGACCGTGGGCTGGGTGCGCACGGCGTTCCAGCTGATGGACCGGTTGACGGCCCCGAAGGCGGCGCTCGATCTGCGCGTGCCGACGCTGGTGATCGCCGCAGGGCAGGACCT
>JAKFWE010000456.1 GCA_021732895.1 Allobosea sp.
GCCCCTCCCCACCGCAAGCGGGGGGAAGGGGAGAGGGCGGCTCCACCGGAAACCTGGTTCGAACTGGTCTGGCTGTCCTGGCGCTGACCGTCATCGGCGTGCCCGTCGCCATGGCGCTGGAAGCCTACGAGGTTTCGGGCGACGCAATCCTGCGTCCGCTCGGCGGGCTCAACGGAGACGGCTCGCGCGGCGCGGCCGTGGTGGCCGACCGCGAGCGCGGCAACTGCCTGATCTGCCATCGCGGCGCCGATCCGTCCGAGCCTTTCCAGGGCACGATCGGGCCGCCCCTGACCGGTGTCGGCGACAGGCTCGACGCTGGCCAGATCCGCCTGAGGCTGGTCGATTCGTCGCGGCTGAACCCTGAAACGGTGATGCCGCCCTATTTCCGCACCGAAGACCTGCAAGACGTCGCGCAGCAGTACCGGGGCAAGCCGGCGCTGTCGGCCCAGGAGATCGAGGATGTCGTCGCCTATCTCGCTTCGCTCAAGAGCCAGTGACCAGAGCGGCCCGGATCGCCGCCGCCTCATCGCAGGGGCCGCCGCCGGCCTTGCGGTCGCCGCCTTGCCGCGCGCGGCGCCCGCCGCCGCGCCGCCGGGCGTGTCCGAACTAATTTCCCGCCTCACCGAGGGCGCTGTTCCGGAGCGCGGCAGGATGACGCTGGAAATTCCGGCGCTCGCCGAGAACGGCAATTCGGTCGATACCCGCGTCGTGGTCGAAAGCCCGATGACGGAAGCCGATCACGTCCGCTGGATCCACCTGATCGCGGACAAGAACCCGTTCCCGGACATGGCGCGCTTCCACCTCGGGCCGCGCGCCGGGCGCGCCGAAGTCTCGACGACGCTGCGGCTGGCGCAGTCGCAGCGCGTGACGGCCGTGGCGGCGTTGAGCGGCGGCGGCTTTCTCATGGCGGAAGCCGACATCGTGGTGACGCTGAGCGCCTGCATCGACGGCGGCTGAGGAGAAGCAGCATGTTCAACGCCCGCATCACCATGCCGGCCGAGGCGAAGGCCGGAGAGATCGTCGAAATCCGCGTGCTGACGCGCCACCCGATGGATCGTGGCGGCCAGTCCGACGGCAAGGGCGGCACCGTTCCGCGCAAGATCCTGAACCGGCTGACCGCGACCTATTCCGGCGAGCCGATCTTTCGCCTCGACATGCATACCGGCGTTTCGGCGAACCCGTTCGTGTCGTTCACCACGCGGGCGGTGGCGACCGGCGACATCGTCTTCGAATGGCGCGAGGATGGCGGGGCGACCTTCACCCGCACGGCCAGGCTGACCGTGACGTGAGCCGCGCGCTGGCGCTGCTGGCGCTGGCCGGCGGTCTGTTCTCGGGCGCTCCGGTGGGCGCGCAGGTCGCCTCGGGCCAGGTGACGTCCGGCAGCGCGTTCCTGTCTCCCGATCTGGCCCGGCGCCAGGCCGACCCGACACGCAATCCCGGCTGGTTCTGGGTGGAGCAGGGCGAGGAGCTGTTCAGCCGCAAGCCGGCGGGCGGCGCGGCCTGCCTCTCCTGCCATGCCGATCCGGCGAGCACCCTGCGCGGGGCTGCGACGCGCTATCCGCAGGTGGATCGCGGCGGCGCCCTGCTCAACCTCGAGGGACGCATCGAACAATGTCGGGTCGAGCGCCAGACGCAGCCGGCTTTCGGCCACGAAAGCCAGGAACTGCTCGCGCTGACCGCCTATCTGGCCTCGCTCTCGCGCGGCCTGCCGATGAATGTCGCGGTCGACGGTCCCGCGCGGCCTTTCTACGACGCCGGCAAGGCCTTTTTCGAACGGAGGCAGGGCCAGCTCAACCTGTCCTGCCGGCAATGCCATGACGGGCTCGTCGGGCAGAAGCTGCGCGGCGATACGATCAGCCACGGCGCCGGCACGGGCTACCCCGCCTATCGGCTCGAATGGAACGGCGTCGGCTCGCTGCACCGGCGGCTGCGGGCCTGCTCGCTCGGCGTCCGGGCGACGCAGTTCGACCATGGCGGCCCGGAATATCTGGCGCTGGAGCTTTATCTCGCCGGGAGGGCGAAGGGGCTGCCGGTCGAGACGCCGGCGATCCGGCGGTAGAACGGGCCGGCCGGTTCGAGTCGGCCCCGGCGTCCACTCAACCCCTGCGCTTCGGGCGGCCGGCCTTGTTGTGGTAGCTGGCGTTGCCGAGCCCGGTGCCGATCGTCAGCACCGCCCAGGTCTCGACGTCCTGCATGGCCGGCAGTTCGCTCAGGCCCTGGATGACGGCGTCGTTGTGCATCGCGATCTGGGTGTCGTGGTCGCCGATGCGGGGCACGCGGGCGCGGATGCTGTCGACGAGGTTGAAGCGGCTGCTCTCCCAGTTGCCCGGCAGGTTCTGCGCGCCGCGATCGATCGTTCCGTCGGGCTCGATCCTGCCCGGACAGCCGACGCCGATGAACGGCGCGACGCGCAGGCCCTTCTTCTGCGCCCGTTTGATCTGCTCTTTCAGCATCTTGCCGAGGCGCTCGATCGCGGCGTCGCGGCCGGGCTCTTCCTCGGAATGGCGCCAGAGATCGAAGGACCGCACCCGCGCCTTGCCGAGGTCGGCCGCCTTGTCCTGCCGCAGCTCGACGATGCCGGCGCGGATATTGGAGCCTCCGATATCGACCGCCGCGATGCTGTCATAGGCTTCGAAGATCCAGGGCGGCGCGAGATGGACGCTGCCGATCAGCCCGGCTTCGTCGGGGTGGTGACGGATCGGCGCGAGATCGACGTCGTGACCATCGGCGCGCAACAGGATGCCGGCTCGGCCGATCGCAAGTTCGCCGACGCGGCCGTCGCTGAAACCGCCGCCCACGGCGATGCGCTCGACCGTGGCCCAGTCCTTCTGCCGGGCGAAGCGCGCGATCACGAAGGCGAGCGAACGGGCGAAGGCCTCGATCGCGCTCAGCACCAGCGCCGCCTGGCGGAAATCCCCGTTCAGGAACAGCGCTTCGAGCTCCTTCTTGCCGTAGCCTCCGGTTTCGCCTTTCAGCGGATCGCCGCCGCTTTTGCGCAGATGCCGGCGCAGACCGTCGAGATGATCGACGAAGGCGCCGCGACTTGCCTTGTCGCCGACAAAGCCATCCGCGTCGCGGATTTCGAGATTGTAGCTGGCGATGTTGACCGACGGCAGATCGGCCGCGCCATGCACGCCCGAAGGAGCCGTTGCGGCTGTCGCCCTGGTCAGCTTTTTCGGGCTCACGTGACGCGCTCCGCCGGCCGGCCGACCGGATGTCCGGCCCCCGCATCATGCCCCGGTCGCGTGGCTGCGGCGAGACTCGGCGGCCACATGTTCGGCGCCGGGGGGATGGCGCGCCCTAGGGGAATCGAACCCCTGTTTTCGCCGTGAGAGGGCGACGTCCTGACCGCTAGACGAAGGGCGCAGCGCGGCGAGACCGCCTGTGTAATCGGGAGACGGCCCAGCCGCAACTGTTTTCCTGCCATCGCCGCCCTGTCGCCGCCCGGGCTCCGCCAGGGTCGTTCCAGCTCAGGCGGCCTTGTCGGAAAGCGCCGGATAGTCGGTATAGCCCCTGGCGTCGCCACCATAGAAGGTCTCGACAACGGGCGTGTTCAGCGGCGCATCCCTCCGCAGCCGCTCGACCAGATCGGGATTGGCGATGAAGAGCCGGCCGAAGGCGACGGCGTCGGCCGCGCCGTTCTCGACAGCCTCTATCGCGAGTTCGCGGGTGTAGAGATTGTTGGCGATATAGGCGCCCTTGAACACCGTGCGCAGCGCGCCATAGTCGAACGGCAGGTAGTTGCGGTCGTCGCGGGTCGCGCCCTCGACGACATGGATGAAGGCGATCCCGGCTTCGCTCAGCTTTTCGACGAGATGACCGAAGAGCGCCTGCGGATCGGAATCGCGCGCGTCGTTAGCCGGGCTGACCGGCGAGATGCGGATGCCGACGCGGCCCCCGCCGAAGACCTTCGAGACCGCCTCGACCACCTCGAGCGCGAAGCGCGCGCGGTTCTCGATCGAGCCGCCGTAGCGGTCGGTGCGCTTGTTGGAGGCGTCGCGCAGGAACTGGTCGATCAGGTAGCCATGAGCGCCGTGCAGCTCGACGCCATCGAACCCGGCGGCCTTGGCGATCTCGGCCGCGGCGACGAATTCGCCGATGATCGACGGGATTTCGTCGAGCGCCAGTTCACGCGGCGTCGAAACCTCGGCGAAGCCGCTCTCGATGTAGGTCTTGGTCTTCGCCTGGATCGGCGAGGGGCCGACCGGCGCGGCGTTGCCCGGCTGCAGCGAGACATGGCTGACGCGCCCGACATGCCAGAGCTGGGCGGCGATCTTGCCGCCCTCGGCGTGGACGGCGTCGGTGACCGCCTTCCAGCCGGCGAGCTGCGCCTGGCTGTACATCCCCGGAGTCCAGACATAGCCCTGGCCCTGCTGCGACACCTGCGTGCCTTCGGTGATGATCAGCCCTGCGCCGGCGCGCTGGCGATAATATTCGACGTTCAGGGCGTTGGGCGCATCGCTGCCACGAGTCGCGCGGTTGCGGGTCAGCGGCGCCATCACGACGCGGTTGGCGACGGCGATCTCGCCGATCTTGAACGGCGAGAACAGGGTCTCGCCGGCTTCCTGGGAACGGATCGTCATCGGATATCCTCATGAATGTCGGGTTCGTCGCGGTGAACGCCGAGAGCGGTCGCACGCGGCGGGGGGACGCTGTCGCCGGCGCCCGCAGACACACAGATAGGCGTTGCGCCGCGGGATGGCAGGGGCGCTAATGGCCCTCGTGACAATACAGAACGAAAAGCCCGTCCGGAGGCCGGGCGAGAGGATGCGATGAGCGCGCAGGAGCGGGAGACGACCGATGTGATCTCCGACGGCCCGCCGACCGCTCGCTGGCTCGGCGCCGGCAGGCGCGCGGCCCGCGACGGCGTCCGGGTTCTGCTGGGGCTGGTCTATCCGCCGCGCTGCATCGCCTGTCAGTCCGCGACGGCCGAGGCGCAGGCTCTCTGCGCCGCCTGCTGGTCCGGCTTCGGTTTCATCGAGGCGCCGTGCTGCGAGCGGCTCGGCACGCCCTTTCCGGTCGATCTCGGTCCGGGACTGGTCTCGCCGGCGGCGATCGCCGATCCGCCGGTCTTCGCCCGGGCGCGGGCGGTCTGTCGCTTCGACGGGGTGGCGCGCGACCTCGTGCACAAGCTGAAATATGGCGACAGGCTCGATCTTGCGCCGGTCCTGGGCGCGATGATGGCGCAGGCGGGACGCGAGCTGATCGCCGACGCCGACCTGATCGCGCCGACGCCGCTGCATCGCGCCCGTTTGTGGAGCCGGCGCTTCAACCAGGCGATGGCGCTGGCGCAGGCGGTGTCGCGACGCACCGGCGTGCCGCTGGCGCCCGCGGCCCTGACGCGCGTCAAGCGCACGCGTCCGCAGATCGGCCTGACGCGGGCGCAGCGTGCCGACAACCTGCAGGGCGCGTTCAGGGTTCGCCCGGAGATGCGGCCGATGGTCGAGCAGCGCCGCATCCTGCTGATCGACGACGTGCTCACCACCGGCGCCACCGCCAACGCCGCCGCCCGCGCCCTGCTGCGCGCCGGCGCGCGTCAGGTTGACGTGCTGACCTTCGCGCGGGTCGTGACGGATGGCTGACGAACGACTAGATAGTGTTCCTGCCGATCGTTCCAAGCCGGAAGCCGCCATGCCTCTCGTCACGCTCTACACCACGTCCTGGTGCCCCTATTGCAAGGCGGCCAAAAGCCTGCTCGACCGCAAGGGCGTCGGCTATCAGGAGATCGACGTGGACCGCGCGCCCGGGCTTCGGGCCGCCATGACGAAGCGTGCGGGAGGGCGCACCTCGGTGCCGCAGATCTTCATCGGCGACGCCCATGTCGGCGGCTCCGACGACCTGCATGCGATGGAGGCCCGCGGCCTGCTGGACGCGGCCCTGGCCGGCGAGAGCCTGGCGAACCGAGAGGGAGAGACGGCATGACGACGATCCGGTTCAAGGCGGCCTGCGTACAGATGCGGGCGACGCGCGATCAGCAACGGAACTGTAACGACGCGGTCGCGATGATCCGGGAGGCCGCGGCGGCGGGCGCGGATTACGTGCAGACGCCCGAGATCACCAATCTTGTCGAGCGCGACACGGCGCGGCTGCGCGCCATCGTCGAGACCGAAGAGAACCACGGCGTGCTCGCCGGCCTGCGCGAGGCGGCCCGCACCGAGCGCATCTGGCTTCATATCGGCTCGCTGTCGGTCAAGGCCGACGAGAAAATAGCCAATCGCGGCTACATGATCGCGCCGGACGGCGAGATCGCGGCCCGCTACGACAAGATCCATCTCTTCGACGTCGATCTGCCCAATGGCGAGAAATGGCGCGAATCCGCCACGTTCAGCGGCGGCGAGAGCGCCAGCGTGGTGGAGACCCCGTGGGGGCCGTTCGGCATGACGATCTGCTACGATGTGCGCTTCCCCTATCTCTATCGCGCCGAGGCGGAGGCCGGGGCCGTGCTGCTGACTGCGCCGGCCTGCTTCACCCGCCAGACCGGGGAAGCGCACTGGCAGGTGCTGCAGCGGGCGCGCGCCATCGAGAACGGCTGCTTCATGGTCTCGGCGGCGCAGGCCGGCCAGCATGAGGACGGTCGCGTCACCTATGGCCATTCGATCATCGTCGATCCCTGGGGCCGCGTGCTGGCGGAAGCCGGCGACGAGCCCGGCGTGATCATGGCGGAGATCGATCTGGCGCTGGTCGATGACGCGCGCGCCCGCATCCCGACGCTGCGGCATACCCGCCCGGTCGTGGTGGCGCGCCTTGGCGAAAGCCTGCGCGAGGCGGCCGAATGAGGCGCAGGCGCGCCGGATCGGCGAGAGGCGAATGATCCGATACGCCCTCATCTGCGACGACGGCCACGATTTCGAAAGCTGGTTCTCGACCTCGGCGAGCTTCGAGGCGCAAGCCGGGCGCGGGCTCGTCGCCTGCCCGTTTTGCGGCAGCGTCAGGGTCGAGCGCGCGATCATGGCGCCGAGCGTCGCGCGGACTGATCGCGGCCCGCGCGCGGCCGAACCCGAGTCGGCGCCGCCGGCCCCGAGCGCGCCCGAAGCGCCCGCGCCCGTCGCGCTGATGGGCGAGCGCGAGATCGCATTTCGCCAGATGCTCGGGGCGCTACATGCGCATGTCGCCGCGAACGCTGAGCATGTCGGTCCGCGTTTCGCCGACGAGGCGCTGAAGATCCATCATGGCGAGACGCCAAGCCGCGCCATTTACGGCCAGGCGACGCCGGAAGACGCCGAGATGCTGAAGGAAGAGGGCGTCGCCTTCATGCCGCTGCCAGGGCTGCCGGGGGCCAGGAACTGATTCCCGTGGCAGGCGCGCTGCCGGGGCGATCTCGACGTGCGGAGCCGGCCGTGCTGCGCCCGGTCGCTGGGCAGCGAACCGTGGCCCCGGTCGAAATGCTCTGAACGGGTTCAGAGCGGCTCGATCGCCGGCACGGCGAAGGTCTCCAGCGTCGTCCTGCCGGCCGCCAGTTCCTTCTCCCAGCCGGCCTCGGCCCTGACGCGGGCGAGGCAGGGCGCGAGCTTCGCCTCGACCAGCCGATGCGGCACGAAGACCAGCCCGTCATCGTCTCCGACGACGAGATCGTGGGCTGAGACCGCGACGCCGCCGAAGACGATCGGGCCGTTGACGATCCCGCGCTCCATCGAGGACGGCCCGCGCGGCATCGACCAGCGCGCGAAGACCATGAAGTCAGGCCATTGCGCGATTACGCCGACATCGCGCACCGCGCCATCGACGACGACGCCGGCGATGCCCTTGTGGCGCGCGGCCCCGCTAAGAAGATAGCCGATCAGCGCGG
>JAKFWE010000161.1 GCA_021732895.1 Allobosea sp.
CGCCCGCTCTACACCAACGCCTTCCACACTCTGTGGATGACCTCGCTCGGTTTCGCGCTTTCGATCGCCTTCGGGCTGGCGCTCGGCCTGCTCGTCGGTTCGTCGAAGCTGATCTATGCCGGCCTCAACCCGCTCCTGGTCGGATTCAACTCGATCCCCAAGGTCGCGGTGGTGCCGATCCTGGTGATCTGGTTCGGCGTCGGCTGGCTGCCGCCGGTGCTGACCGCCTTCGTGATCTCGTTCTTCCCCATCGTCGTCAATGTCGCGACCGGCCTCGCCACGATCGAGCCGGAAACCGAGGACGTGCTCAAGGCGCTCGGCGCGAGCCGCATGGACATCATGACCAAGGTCGGGATTCCGCGCTCGCTGCCCTATTTCTTCGGAGCGCTGAAGGTCTCGATCACGCTCGCCTATGTCGGCTCGGTGATCGGGGAGCAGAACGCCTCCAATCTCGGGCTCGGCAATCTGATCACCCGCGCCTCGGCCGATTTCAACGTGCCGCTGATCTTCGCGGCGCTGCTGGTGCTCGCCGTGCTCGGCGTCTTCCTGGTGGCGATCGTCGACATCGTCGAGGCGCGGATGACCGGCTGGGCCAGGCGGAGCGGGATGGGGAACGGCTAGGCGCCTCGCCACCGCGCGCTCGCCTCCGGCATGTTCGTTTCCGCACGAGGCGGTCCGCCCTTCCGCGCAAGGCGGGAATGCGCCTCTGCCGGCTTGCGGCGATGTCGCGCAAGGCGCAGAAGACTGAAAAAGCATCACCGGGAGTTCACGTCATGAGCGCTGCGATCGTCGGCTGGGCCCATACGCCGTTCGGCAGGCAGGATGCCGAGACCATCGAGAGCCTGATCGTGCGCGTCGCCACCGACGCGCTGGTCGATGCCGGGATCACCGCCGACCAGGTCGACGAGATCGTGCTCGGGCACTACAACGCCGGTTTCTCCGCCCAGGACTTCACCGCCTCGCTGGTGCTCCAGGCCGACCCGGCGCTGCGCTTCAAGCCGACCACCCGCGTCGAGAATGCCTGCGCCACGGGCTCGGCGGCGGTGCATCAGGGCGCGCGCGCGATCAGAGCCGGCGCGGCGAAGATCGTGCTGGTGGTCGGCGTCGAGCAGATGACGAAGACGCCGTCGGCCGATATCGGCAGGTTCCTGCTCAAGGCGTCCTATCTGGCGGAGGACGGCGATACGCCGGCCGGCTTCGCCGGCGTCTTCGGCAATATCGCGGCGGCCTATTTCCAGCGCCATGGCGACCAGTCAGACGCATTGGCGATGATCGCCGCCAAGAACCACAAGAACGGCGTCGAGAACCCCTATGCCCAGATGCGCAAGGATCTCGGCTTTTCCTTCTGCCGCGACGAGAGCGAAAAGAACCCCTTCGTCGCCGGCCCCCTGAAGCGCACCGACTGCTCGCTGGTCTCGGACGGCGCGGCGGCGCTGGTGCTGGCCGACGCGGAGACCGCGATGGGGATGCGCCGGGCCGTCGGCTTTCGCGGCGCATCCCATGTCCAGGACTTCCTGCCGATGTCGAAGCGCGATATCCTCAAATTCGACGGCTGCGCGCTGGCCTGGAAGCAGGCGTTGGCGCAGGCCGGCGTCGCGCTCGACGACCTCTCCTTCGTCGAGACCCATGACTGCTTCACCATCGCCGAACTGATCGAATACGAGGCGATGGGGCTGACGAAGGAAGGCGACGGCGCGCGCGCCATCCGCGAAGGCTGGACGGCGAAGGACGGCAAGCTGCCGGTCAACGTCTCCGGCGGCCTCAAGGCCAAGGGCCATCCGATCGGCGCGACTGGCGTCTCGATGCATGTGCTCAGCGCCATGCAGCTCGTCGGCGAGGCGCCGGAGGGCATGCAGGTGAAGGACGCCCGGCTCGGCGGCGTCTTCAACATGGGCGGTGCGGCGGTCGCCAACTACGTTTCCGTACTCGAGCGGGTCAAGTGATCCGTTCGGGAGGCTCGCTACGGTCGTGACGTGACGATCTTTCTCGCGCTGCTGCCGGCCTATTTCCTGTCGATCTTCTACCGGTCCTTTCTCAGCGTCATCGCCGGGCCGGTGATGAGCGATCTGGCGATCGGGCCGCGCGAGCTCGGCTTTCTCGGCGCGGCCTGGTTCGTCGCCTTCGCCGTCTCCCAGTTTCCGATCGGCTGGGCGCTCGACCGGCTCGGACCTCGACGCACCGTCTCGGCCTGCATGGCTGTCGGCTCTGTCGGCGCGTTCATGTTCGCCACGGCGACCAGCGCGGCGGCCGGCACATTCGCCATGGCGCTGGTCGGCATCGGCTGCGCCCCGGTCTTCATGGCGAGCCTGTTCCTGTTCGCGCGCACCGCCGAGCCGGCGCGCTTCGCTTTCCTGACCTCGGTTTTCATCGGACTGGGCTCGCTTGGCAATCTCGTCGGCGCCGCTCCGCTGGCGGTCGCGGCCGCGCGCTTCGGCTGGCGGCCTTCGATGATCGTCATGGCCGGCGCGTTTCTCGTCTCGACGCTGCTGGCCGCAGCCCTGCTGCGCGATCCGCCTCGCGCCGAACAGGCCTCAGGCAAGGCCGAGGGCCTGATCGAAGGGCTCGCCAGCATCGTCAGGATCAGGGCGCTCTGGCTGCTCGCGCCGATCACGCTCACCGCCTACGCCATCCTGGCGACGGCGCGCGGCCTGTGGATCGCGCCTTTCATGGGCGACGTCCATGGCCTCGACACGGTCGACGCCGGCAATGCCGCGACCGCGATGGCGCTGGCCATGGTCGGCGGCGCCTTCCTCTATGGCGGGCTCGAAAAAGCCATCGGCCGGGTCAAGCCGCTGGTGCTGTGGGGCACGGTCGCTACGGGTCTCTGCTTCGCGCTGCTGGCGCTCGCGGGTGGTGCATCGACGGCCTTGGCGGTCGCGCTGTTCTCCTTGATCGGCGCGGTCGGCTTCACCTATGCGATCCTGATGGCGCATGCGCGCATCTTCTTCCCGGCGCATCTGATCGGCCGCGGCATGACGGCGGTGAACTTCCTGTTCATTTCGGGCGCCGCGCTGATGCAGTCGGGCTCGGGCTGGTTCATCGCGGCCCAGCGCGAGGCGGGGCTGGGGGCGGCGGCGACCTTCGCCAATTTGCACTGGGCTTTTGCGGGGCTGCTGCTGGTCTCGGCGGCTGTTTATGCGCGGACGCCGGAGAAGGCGGGGGGCTGAGCTTGTAGGCTGACCTGCTTGGTATTACCTTTCTTTCATCAGGTAATACGGAGGCTGCGATGGCGACCACGGTGACGAGCAAAGGGCAGGTGACGATCCCGAAAGCGATCAGGGACTTGCTTGGGATCGAGCCAGGAAGCGCGGTGGATTTTCGCATCGACAAGACGGGCCAAGTCGTCGTCGAGCGTAGCGAAGGCATGCGTCCGCCGAGCCGGTTCGAGAAATTTCGTGGCATCGCCGGTCCCGGGCCAAGCACCGACGAACTCATGGCGATGCTGCGCGGTGAGGATTGAGTGACGCTGGTCGATACCAACATCCTGTTCGACCTCATCACCGACGACCCGGAATGGTCGCACTGGTCCGCTCAGCAACTCGAACGTCGCGCATCGGTCGGTGCTTTGATCATCAACGACATCATATATTCGGAGCTTTCGGTTCGCTTCGCTAATGTCGAGGATGTCGATGGTTTCGTCAGCGGTTCGGACCTGCTCCACCGGGCCATGCCGCGTGGAGCGCTCTTTCTGGCCGCCAAGGCTCATAGCCTTTATCGTGCCGCCGGCGGCACAAGAACCGGCGTCCTGCCTGATTTCTTTATTGGCGCACACGCGGCCGTCGCGCGCCTGCCACTGCTGACCCGCGACCCGCGCCGCTACCGGACCTATTTTCCGAACCTCGCCCTGATCGCGCCCTGACGCCGCTCAGCTTTCGCCCGGCCCGCGCGCCAGGATCGCCAGCGCATGCACCCCATCGGCCAGTTCCTGCGTCAGCGCGGCATTGACCAGACGATGCCGCTCCAGCCGGCTCTTGCCGGTGAAGGCCGGCGACACGATATCGACCCTGAAATGGGTCTCGCCGCCCTCGCGCCAGCCGCCATGCCCCTGATGCTGGTGCGATTCGTCGATCACTTTCAGGCGCTGCGGCGAAAGCGCCGCCTCCAGCTTCTTCGTGATCCGTTCAGCCATTGCGGTCATGATCGCGACATCGTCCTCGTGGTCACTCGCCGACCGGTTCCGCGGCTGCTGCGCCGCACTTGCCGGTTCCCCTTCCCGGTCTCATAACCTTTCGGACATGAACTTCAACTCGCGCCTGTTCGACAGCATCAGGATCGGCCCCTCCGAGGCGGAGGAGGCCGTGGAGACGGATGCGCCGCGCTGCGACCACGAAGGCTGCCGGCGCGCCGGCGAATTCCGCGCGCCGCAGGGGCGAGGGCGCGAAGGCCGGTTCTTCCTGTTCTGCCTCGATCATGTGAAGGCCTACAACGCGACCTACAACTATTTCGCCGGCATGGATGACGCCGCGCTGCAGGCCTACCAGAAGCAGGAGGAGATCGGCCATCGGCCGACCTGGAAGCTCGGCGTCAACTCAAGGGCGGCGCGGATGGCGCAGCGCGGGCGCGTGGCCGGAGGACAGGGCGGGCCGGAGGTCGGCGACGCCTTCAACATCTTCGGCGCGCGCAACGCCCAGCATGCGGCGCAGCCGGAGCCGCGAGTCGGCGTGGTGGCGCGCAAGGCGCTGGAGACGCTCGGCCTCGACGAAAACGCCGAACGCGCCGCGATCAAGGCGCGCTACAAGGAGCTGGTGAAGCGCTTCCATCCGGATGCGAATGGCGGCGACCGCTCGCGCGAGGGCACGCTGCAGGAGATCCTGAAGGCGTATCAGACGCTGAAGACGACCGGGATGGTGTGAGACCGCTCGCGAATTCTACTGGGGCGGCCGCCTGACGCGGCTGTCTGCGCTTCCGGTGCTCACGGACCAATGTCCGCTCCGGTTCTCGACACCCACGCCAGCCGGCGCACCCCAGCGAATTCTCGAACGATCTCACCTGCGTCCTTCAACGAGATTCAATCCCGCTCCTTCGCCGCCAGCCCCGCCACATCCGCGATGATCCCGTCCAGCGCGAAGTCCTTCGGCGTGTAGACGCGCGCCACGCCCATGTTCCTCAGCGCGTTCTCGTCGTCGGGCGGAATGATGCCGCCGACCACCACCGGAATGGTCATCCCCGCCACGCGCAGCCGCGCGGTCACGTCGCGCACCAGCGGCAGATGCGAGCCCGAGAGGATCGAGAGCCCGATGATGTCGGCTTGCGTCTCCCGCGCCTGTGACACGATCTCGTCGGGCGTCTGGCGGATGCCGCCATAGCTCACCGCCATGCCGGCGTCCCGCGCCCTGACGGCGATCTGCTCGGCGCCGTTGGAATGGCCGTCGAGGCCGGGCTTGCCGACGAGGAAACGCGGCGGCCGGCCCAGCACCTCGGTCGCCTTCGCCACGGCGGCCTTCACGGTGGCGAGGTCCGAGTTGTCGCCGAGCTTGCTCGTATCGACGCCGGTGGGAGCGCGGTATTCGCCAAAAATCTCGCGCAAAGTCTGCGCCCATTCGCCCGTGGTCACGCCGGCCTTGGCGCAGGCGATCGAGGCCGGCATGACGTTTCGCGCCTCCCTCGCGCAGGAGGCCAGCTCCGCTAGGGCCGCGTTCGCCGCCTTGCCGTCGCGGGCCGAGCGCCATGCTTTCAGCCGTCCGATCGCCTCCAGCTCGACCGAGTCCGGCACGGTCACGACATTGCCCTCGCCGGCCGAGAGCGGGGAGGGCTCGCTGCTAGTGAACCTGTTGACGCCGATGACGATCTGCTCCCCGCGCTCGATGGCCTCGATCCGGCGCGCGCCGTTCTCGACCAGCGCCTGCTTCATGTAGCCGGTCTCGATCGCCGCCAGCGCGCCGCCCATCCCGTCGATCCTGGCGAGTTCCTCCAGCGCAGCCGCCTTGAGGTCTGCGACCTTGGCGTCGATGACGGTGGAGCCGTCGAAGATGTCGCCGAATTCGAGCAGGTCGGTCTCATAGGCCAGCACCTGCTGCATCCGCAGCGACCATTGCTGGTCGAAGGGGCGCGGCAGGCCGAGCGCCTCGTTCCAGGCGGGGAGCTGCACCGCCCGGGCGCGGGCCTTCTTCGAGAGCGTCACCGCCAGCATCTCGATCAGGATGCGGTAGACGTTATTCTCCGGCTGCGGCTCGGTCAGACCCAGCGAATTGACCTGCACGCCATAGCGGAAGCGCCGCATTTGTTCGTCTGCAACGCCATATCTGCCCAGCGTGATCTCGTCCCAGAGATCGACGAACGCCCGCATCTTGCAGAGTTCGGTGACGAAGCGCATGCCGGCGTTGACGAAGAAGGAAATGCGCCCGACGACCTCGGGGAACTCTTCCGCCGAAACTTCCGGCCGCGCCCGGATCGAGTCGAGCAAGGCGATCGCCGTCGCCAGCGCGAAGGAGAGTTCCTGCACCGGCGAGGCCCCGGCCTCCTGCAGATGGTAGGAGCAGACATTGGTCGGGTTCCATTTCGGCAGTTCGCGGGCCGTGAACACGACGATGTCGGTGGTCAGCGCCATCGAGGGGCGCGGCGGGAAGACATAGGTCCCGCGCGAGAGATATTCCTTGACGAGGTCGTTCTGGGTGGTGCCCTGCAGCGCCTTGCGATCGCAGCCCTGCTCGTCGGCGACCGCGATATAGAGCGAGAGCAGCCAGGCCGCCGTCGCGTTGATCGTCATCGAGGTGTTCATCTGGGCCAGCGGGATACCGGCGAAGAGCGTCCGCATGTCGCCCAGATGTGCGACAGGCACGCCGACCTTGCCGACCTCCCCGCGCGACAGGACATGGTCGGGGTCATAGCCGGTCTGCGTCGGCAGGTCGAAGGCGACCGAGAGGCCGGTCTGCCCCTTAGCGAGGTTATTGCGGTAGAGCTTGTTGGACTCGGCCGCGTCGGAATGCCCGGCATAGGTCCGGAAAATCCAGGGCTTGTCGCGCAGCTTGGGCTTGTCGCGCTGGGCGGGCTTGTCGCCGATGGCGTTCATCTCGTTCCACCCTCGATGCGGGAGCTCCGTCATGTTGCACTGCGGCGAACAAGAACGCCAGAGCGACCATGAGAGGGAGGCGCCCGGCTCAGCCGGCCGCGCGCCAGTTCCGCCAGGCCCGGACGTGGTGGATGGTCCCGCCTCAGCCGAGCGCGCCGCGGCCGGCCACCGGCCAGAGCGCCTCGACATGCGCGTCCGGTCCATGCAGGCCGCGCACGCAGACATACCAGTCATGCAGGTTGACCGTCGGATCGCAATGGCCCGGCACCAGCAGCAGCCGGTCGCCGCGATGGGGCAACGCGATCGGGTCGCCGGTCAGCACGCCATGCTCGTCGGAGGGCTTTGTGTAGACGACGCCCTCGCGCCGGAACGGAGTCGGCATGCCGGAATCGATCGCGGCCGCCTTGTGGCCCGCGTCCACGATGGCGCGGTCCGGCACCGGCTTGCTCATCACGCCGGCAAGCACGAAGAGCGCATGCTCGAAGGCGCGGAACGGCATGCCGTCGGCCTGCCGGTTGCGGGCGTAGTCGGCGTCCATGAAGACATAGGAGCCGGCCTGAATCTCGCTCCAGATCCCCGATGCGGTCTCGATTTCGTAGGTGCCGGTGCCGGCGCCGCTGACGACGCCGCAGGCCAGGCCGGCTTGGCCGAGCCGCTCGACCGTGTTGCGCGTCAGGAGGCCCGCCCGCTCGATCGCCTCGCGGCGTTCGTCGATC
>JAKFWE010000232.1 GCA_021732895.1 Allobosea sp.
ACACCCAGAAGGCCAAGATCGGCGGCCACACGCTGTTCCTGCGCACCGGCGAATACGATGACGGCCGGCTCGGCTAGATCTTCCTCGACATGAACAAGGAGGGCTCGGCGCTGCTGGCGCTGATCAACAACTTCGCCATCTCGGTCTCGCTCGGCCTGCAATACGGCGTGCCGCTGGAGGAGTATGTCGACGCCTTCACCTTCACCCGCTTCGAGCCGGCCGGCTTCGTGCAGGGCAACGACTCGATCAAGAACGCCACCTCGATCCTCGACTATGTCTTCCGGGAGCTCGCGATCTCCTATCTCGGCCGCTACGAGCTCGCCCATGTCGACCCGAGCGAAGTCGGCAATATCGGGCTCTCCAGCGGCGACGGCCAGGGCATCGGCGCGGCCTCCCCCGCCCCGCAGCAGACCTCGGTCTCGAAGGGCCTCGTGCGCTCGCGGGCGGAGAAGCTGATGCTGGTTTCGGGCGGCATGACCGCCGACGCGCCGCGCCCGGTCACGCCGGCCCATGGCTTCTCCAGCGTCGGCGCGACCGCGCTGAAGCAGGAGCCGGAAGCCTTCGGCGAGGCCGAAATGGCCAAGCTCGGCTTCGCCGCGCCGGCAGCCCAGACCCAGCCGAAAGCCTCCGAACGCCGCGCCGAGGCGATCATGAAGGGCTATGTCGGGGATTCCTGCGGTGAGTGCGGGAACTTTACGCTCGTGCGGAACGGGACGTGTTTGAAGTGCAATACGTGTGGGAGCACGACGGGGTGTAGTTGAACAGCGGGATGATGTTGTCGATCCAGCACATTTAGCTGAAACTGAACCGGCTCCCAGTTGGAGCCGGTTTTCTCGTTATGGACCAACTCTCCGATGGCTGGCGAAGATTGGAGCGACACTGAGAACGATCTCACGGCCGCCGCCTATTTCATGATGCTTCTGTCCGAGTTGCGGCACGAGAATTACGTAAAATCGGCGGTCAGGAATGCTTTAGTGCGCAATCTGAATGGCCGCTCGCCGAAATCGGTCGAGTACAAATTTCAAAACGTTAGCGCCGTTCTTCTTCTGCTCGGCGAGCCTTGGATCGATGGATTTAAGCCCGCGTCGCGATTTCAACATAGCTTAATCGACGCTGTCTTGAGATGGCTCAACGCGAACCCGCATTGGCTTGCCGAGATCAGAGACGCTACACACGCAAAGTTGCCGCGACTTCTAGCGGAAGCGAGCAACCTTTGGATTGGCCCCCCACCCACGCATTCTAATGCGCCTTCACCGATCGATCCCGGCTTGGTGGCGCTGGTCGCGAGAAAGTTCGATGTTGCCTCGCGCGATGCCAACAATAGGGCCTTGGGACTGGCAGGAGAGGAACTGATCCTGAACCACGAACGCCAGACCCTGCGCGCTTCCGGCAAATCCGCGCTGGCAGAGCGCGTTAACTGGACAGCGCAAAACGACGGAGACGGTGCAGGCTATGACATCGCTAGTTTCGAATTGGATGGCAGCCCAAAACTGATCGAGGTCAAAACGACAAATGGTTGGGATCGAACCCCGTTTCATATTACGCGCACAGAGTTGAAAGCGGCTGACGTCAATCGGGCATGTTGGCATCTCGTTCGCGTCTGGAATTTCGCCAAGGGGCCGAAAGCGTTTGCACTACGCCCGCCGCTGGAAGCTCACGTTAATCTGACGCCGACAAGCTTTCTCGCTTCATTACATTAACTGCCGACGCAGGACGCGAGCGGTTTTCATGAAGAACTGCCAATGCAGATTACATTGGGGGCTGCTGGTCGGAAGCCACGCGGATGGTCGGAACAAGCCCGACCATGACTGACAAAGCGCGGGGAACCCCTCTCCCGGATGGGAGAGGGGCAGGGGTGAGGGACCGCCGCTGGTTGCTGAAACGAGACGGCGCCGTTGCGCCTCAAGCTCCGGCGGCAGGCCCTCATCCGGCCCTCCGGGCCACCTTCTCCCATCCGGGAGAAGGAAAGCGGCGTGATGCGCATGACCACCTAACAGCGCCCTTTCGACAGGGTCCGCTTTTGGCCGGCATGGCCGACCTCATCTGCATTGACCGCAAACTGATCGTCGAACGTGACGACAGGCAGCGTGGCCGGGAGCGCGACGATGACGCCGCGCCTACCGCCGAGATCGGGCGGCAGGGCTTCGTCGTGCCGCGATTCACGAATGCGCAGGTGCTCGACGAGCGCGACGCCCTGATCGCAACGATCCGCGGCGCCGCGGCGTCTGGGGTTGCCAGTTGATCCGCGCGCCGGCAAAGTCGAATGCGGCAAGTCGCTCGGCCGGTGGCTGGCCTCGTCGGGCGGCAGGACAAGGGGTTACGGAATCATGACGATGGACGCCAGGAACGCCGCCGCAGGCAAGGTGAACGGCGTGGCTTTGCCCGGGCGCAGGGCGGAACGTCTCGACCGCCGGTCGTTTCTGGCCGGCTCGGCCGCCGGTCTCGGCGCGCTGGCGCTCGGCGGCTGCGTGACGCCCGACGGCATGAGCCTCGCCGAGGCGCAGGCCGTCTACGGGCCGGTCCCCGAGGAGAAATTCCCGATCCCGGCGGTCGACGTCACCAAGGTCGATCCGCAGTATTTCCGGCGGACGGTGGCCTACGACACCAGGGAAGCCCCCGGCACGATCATCGTCGATCCGGCGAATTACTACGTCTACCGCGTCGAGGACGGCGGATCGGCCACCCGCTACGGCGCCAATGTCGGCCGCGACGGGTTCCGCTGGAGCGGCGACGCCTATGTCGGGCGCAAGGCCGAATGGGCGACCTGGACGCCGCCCAAAGAGATGATCAAGCGCCAGCCCGAGGCGGCTGTCTGGGCCCGCGGCATGCCGGGCGGCCTCGACAACCCGCTCGGCGCCCGCACGCTCTACATGTATCAGAACGGCGTCTACACGCTCTACACGATCTACGCCTCGAGCGACCCGGAATCGATCGGGAGCGGCGTCACCAGCGGCTGCATCGGCCTGCTCAGCCAGGATATGATGCATCTCTACGACCGCACGCCGGTCAAGACGAAGGTGGTCGTGCTCCCGGCCTGAGGCGGCCGACGCCGCGCGGGCCGGCGACCGGCCTCGCCCTCACCGCATGAAGCTGAGCTCCCGGAACCGCCCCCGGAACGCCGTCACGTCCCTCGCCACGGCGTCCGCCGGCCGCGAGCCGCCCAGCCCCTCGGCGATGTAGCCGGCCAGTTCCGGCATGTCGGCGGGCGTCATCCCGAAGCGCACGATCTCGGGCGTGCCGAGCCGCAGCCCGTTGACGTCGCCCGCGACCTCGGGAAGCGGCAGGCCGATGCCGCAGGACAGGATGTTGACCGCGCGCAGCGTTTTCGCCGCCGCCTGCCCGCCGCCATGGCCGGCGGCCTCGATCGCGAACTGGTGCGAGGTCGTCATGCCCCGGTCGCGGGCGAAGACCGGGACCTGATGGGCGACCAGCGCCTCGGCCAGCGCCTTGGCCGTCCGCGCCATCATCTGCGCATAGGCGCGGCCATGCTCCTTCCAGTCGAGCAGGGTGATCGCCAGCGCGGCCGATTTGCCGGCGTCGAAATTGGCGGTCAGGCCGGGATAGGCGATGGCGTCGAGGCGCTCGGCGATCTCGGCGTCATTGGTCACGATCAGCCCCGACGGCGGCCCGCCGAGGCTCTTGTAGGTGCTCATCGTCATCAGATGCGCGCCCTCCTCCAGCGGCTGCTGCCAGGCGCGGCCCGCGATCATGCCCGACATGTGGGCGGCGTCGAACAGCACCAGCGCGCCGACCTCGTCGGCGATGCCGCGAATCTCGCGGATGGGGTGGGGAAACAGGTTCAGGCTGCCGCCGATCGAGATCAGCTTCGGACGCAGCCGCCGCGCATCCGCGCGCAACCGGTCGGGATCGACGGTGTAGTTGACCGGATCGACCGGGGCCGGGTGCGTGACGATTCCATAAAGTCCGGCCGCGCCTGCGCCGTGATGCGTGACATGGCCGCCTATCGCGCCCGGCGGCGCGATGATGCAGTCGCCCGCCTTCGCCGCCACCATGAAGGCGTAGAGATTGGCGATGGCGCCGGAGGGCACGCGGATTTCCGCGTAGCGCGCGCCGAAGATGTCGGCGGCGAGTTCGGCGGCGATGATCTCGATCTGTTCGATCGCCTCCAGCCCCATTTCGTATTTGTCGCCGGGATAGCCGAGCGAGGGCCGCGCGCCGAGCCCGGCCGCAAGCGCCGCCTCGGCCTTCGGGTTCATCACATTCGTCGCCGGGTTGAGGTTGACGCAGTCGCGCTCGTGGATCGCGCGGTTCTCCTCCGTCAGCGCCGCGATCCGAGCCGCGACGGCGTCGAGCGGCTGGCCCGCGACGCCGGCGGCGACCGACAGCACATAGTCCTCGCTGGCCTTCGGAACCCAGCCGCGCCTGCCCAGAGCCGTCATCGATGATCCCCCGCGCGCTCCGGCTGAGGCGCGCCTCAGATATAGCCGCCGCAGTCGCCGGCGAGGATCTGGTCCATCGAGCGCGACGGCTCGGCGCAGCCGGCCTCGCCGACGACCTTGGCCGGCACGCCGGCGACCGTCTTGTTGCGGGGCACAGACGCGAGCACGACCGAGCCGGCGGCGACGCGGGCGCACTGGCCGATCTCGATGTTGCCGAGAATCTTGGCGCCGGCCCCGATCAGCACGCCCTTGCGGATCTTGGGATGGCGGTCGCCGCCCTGCTTGCCGGTGCCGCCCAGCGTCACGTCCTGCAGCATCGAGACGTCGTCCTCGATCACCGTGGTCTCGCCGACGACGAGGCCGGTGGCGTGGTCGAGGAAGACGCCCTTGCCGATCTTCGCGGCCGGGTTGATGTCGGTCTGGAACACCTCCGACGAACGGCTCTGCAGATACAGCGCGAAATCGCGGCGCCCCTGCCGCCAGAGCCAATGCGCCAGCCTGTGGCCCTGCAGGGCGTGGAAGCCCTTGAAATAGAGCACCGGCTCGAGCAGCCGGTAGCAGGCCGGGTCGCGGTCGAGCACCGCCACGACGTCGGCGCGCATCCCTTGCCCGACCTCGGCGTCCTGCGCCAGCGCCTCCTCGAAGGCCTGCACGATCAAGTCCGCCGGCAGCGCCGGATGCGCCAGCCGCGCCGCGACCCGGTGGCTCACCGCCGCCTCGAAGCCCGGCTTGTTCAGCACCGACGACAAGATCAGCCCGGCGAGCGCCGGTTCGGCCGCGGCGGCCTGCTCGGCCTCGCGCCTGAGCCGCGTCCAGACCGGATCGACCCGGTCGAGCCCGGTGGCGGGGTCGCGCGTTTCGCTGACGGAGCGTCCTGTCGGCATGATCGTTCTCCGGATGGCGGCGCGGGAGACCCTGTCCTACAGCAAATCCCCGCAGCGCCAAAATGGCGCGGGGCGTGACGCGAATCAAGGTTGCGACACCCGGAATCAGATTACGAATTATGCTCAGCAAGCATCTGATTTAATTCGATTTATCACGCGCGATCAGCGCGCGGGCGGATTCTCAAAGTCGCGTCAGGAAATCCAGCACGGCGGCGGCGAAGGCGTCGTTGCGGTCTCCCGCCACCATGTGGCGCGCCGCGGCGATGTTGACGTAATCGATCCTCGGCGAGAGCGCCTGGAAGTCTCTCGCCGCCGCCTCGCTGACGAGTTCGCTGGCTCCGCCGCGCACCAGCAGCGCCGGCGCCGGCATGCGCGCGGCCGTCCGCGTCAGCTCCGCCTCGATCGCGGGCCAATCGCGGTGGATGTCGGCCGGCCCTTCGATGAAGCGCGGGTCCCAGTGCCAGCGCAGCCGCCCGTCCTCGCGCCGGCGCAGGTTCTTCGCCAGCCCGGCGAGCGAGCGCGGGCGCGGCCGATGCGGCAGGTAGGCCGCGATGGCGTCGGCCGCCTCCTCGACGGTGGCGAAGCCCTCGCCGGCATGGGCGCGCATGAAGCCGACGACATGGCCGACCCCGGCCGGGTCCATCCGCGGCACGACGTCGACCAGCACCAGCGCGGAGAAAACCGGCGCGCCGCCGCTGCGGCCGAGCGCCAGCAGCGCCGCGATGCCGCCGAGCGAAGCGCCGACCGCGACCGGCGCCCCGCCGCTCTCGGCAGCCATGGCGCGTGCGACGAGGCTGGCGTCGGCGGCGAAATCGCCGGGCTCGTAGGCGCCCGCCTCGCTCCAGTCGCTGTCGCCGTGGCCGCGCTGATCGAGCGCCAGCGCCCGCCAGCCGGCGCCGGCCAGCGCCCTGGCCGTGCCGTCCCAGGCATGGCGCGTCTGACCGCCGCCATGCAGCAGCAGCACGTCGCGCGGCCCTTTCCCGCGCAGGCTGGCGACGAGGGCGCCGCCCTGCGCGCCGGTGAACCGGCGCGTGCTCGCGGGTTCCATCCTGTTCAAAGGCTCAATCCTGCTCGGCCAGGAAGTCGAGCACCGCCTGCTTGTGCGTCCTGTCGCCGACGGCCAGGTTGTGGTCGCGGCCTGCGATGGCGAAGGCGCGCGCGTTCGGCATCAGCCGCGCCAGATCGGGGCCGGAGCCGGCGACCTCGTCCTTCGTGCCGGTGCTGATCAGGGTCGGCAGGGCGATCCGTCCGACCTCGGCCTCGCTCAGCACCTGGCGGGAACCGCGTATGCAGGCGGCGAGCGCCCGGCGGTCGCTTTTGGTGGCGTCGGCGAAGGCACGGAACATGCGCTGCATCGGGTCGGTGAGGTCGTCGAGGCTCTCCGCCTCCATCGCGTCGGCGATGCCGAGCGGCAACCCGACGCCCTCGACGAGATGATGGCCGAGCCCGCCGAGCAGCAGGCTGCGCAGGCGCCCGGGATGGGCCAGCGCCAGATGCGCGGCGATCCGCGCGCCCATCGAGTAGCCCATCACGTCGGCCTCCTCGATGTCGAGATGGTCCATCAGCGCGCGCACGTCCTGCGCCATGATCTGCGAGGAATAGGCTTGCGGATCGTAGAGCTTCTCGCTCTGGCCATGGCCGCGATTGTCGAGCGCCAGCACGCGGTATCCCGCCTGGCTCAGGGTCCGGGTCCATTGCGTGTTGACCCAGTTGACCATGTGGCTCGAGCCGAAGCCGTGCACCAGCACGATCGCGCGCGCGCCGGCGGCCTCGCCGGCCGCGGGCTGGTCGAGATAGGCGAGGCTGACGCCGGCGGAGGAGAAGCTTTGCATGTCGGGCCGTCTGGATTGCGAGAGGCGTCCCCCCTCGCATGCCCGGCGGCGATTGGGTAGCGGGGCGAACGCGGCTTGCCTATGAAGGCGGTTATGAGCCATGCCTCCACCGCCGAACCCACGCAAGCCCCAAACGGCCGGATCGACCTGATCGACCTCGGTCGCGGCCTCGCGCTGCTGGCGATGTTCGTCTTCCACTTCGCCTACGACCTGTCCTATTTCGGGCTGATCGAGGTCGATGTCCCGACCGATCCGGGCTGGAGCTGGTTAGCGCGGCTGATCGCCGGCTCGTTCCTGACTCTGGT
The DNA here is from genome assembly GCA_021732895.1 of Allobosea sp. Classification (GTDB taxonomy): domain Bacteria; phylum Pseudomonadota; class Alphaproteobacteria; order Rhizobiales; family Beijerinckiaceae; genus Allobosea. The sequence continues at coordinate 7,422 of JAKFWE010000232.1, forward strand.
CGGCATCAGCCTCGTGCTGGCGACGCGCGGCGGCCTGCGACGGAACGCCTTCCTGAAGCGCCTCGCCATGGTTTCGGGTGCGGCGCTGCTCGTCACGCTCGGCACCTTCTTCGCCATGCGCGACGTCTTCATCTTCTTCGGCATCCTGCACCATGTCGCGCTGGCGAGCGTGCTCGGGCTGGCCTTTCTGCGCCTGCCCGCGATCGCGCTCGCGCTCGTCGCGGCGATCGTTTTCGCCTTGCCCTTCCTGATCGCCCACCCGCTGCTCGACCAGCCGGGCCTCGC
>JAKFWE010000271.1 GCA_021732895.1 Allobosea sp.
CCGTGACCGGTAGGGCGATGTGCCAGAAGTAATCGGCGATCTTCCCGAAAAAGCTCAACTGCGCGAAGTTCTCCGAGTAGAGCCCGCGGAGCGGGAATATCTGCCAGAACGAGCCACCGGCGAAGAGGACGATCAGCAGGATCGCGAACAGGAAACCGGGAATGGCGTATCCGACGATCACCACGGCGCTGGTCCAGGTGTCGAAGCGCGAGCCGTCCTTGACCGCCTTGCGGATGCCGAGCGGGATCGAGATCGCATAGGACAGCAGCGTCATCCACAGCCCGAGCGAGATCGAAACCGGGAGCTTCTCCTTGATCAGTTGCAGCACCGGCGCGTCGCGAAAATAGGAGCGGCCGAAATCGAAGCGGGCATAGTCGCCGAGCATCTTCAGGAAGCGCTCATGCGCCGGCTTGTCGAAGCCGAACTGCTTCTCGAGCTCCTTGATGAAGGCGGGATCGAGCCCCTGCGCGCCGCGATAGGCGGAGGCCTCGCCGCCAGACTGCACACCGGAATCGCCGCCCTGGCCACCGCCGACCCGGTCCGAAGCGTTGCCTGCCCCCGGGTTCTGGAGCTGCGAAATGATGCGCTCGACAGGGCCGCCGGGCGCGAACTGCACGATGGTGAAGGAGATCAGCAGAATGCCGAACAGGGTCGGCACCATCAGCGCGATGCGGCGGGCGATGTAGCTCAGCATGCGGTGTCGGTTCCAGGCCGGCTACACACCGTCATGCTCGCCCTTGTGGCGAGTATCCACGTCTTGGTCACAGCGCTCGACGAAGCAAGACGTGGATGGTCGGGACAAGCCCGACCATGACGGATTCGGCTCGGATGACACGTCGCCATCACGCTTTCCCGATCCGCTTCGCCTTCTCCGCATCGAACCACCATGTGCCGGGTGCGCCCGATCCGAATTTCGGCTTGGTCGCGGGCCGCTCATACATGTCCCAATAGGCGAGCCATTCGCTGTCGTTCCACCACATCGGGATCCAGTAGCGGCCGGCGCGCAAGAGCCGGTCCAGACATTTCGCCGCCACCACGACCTCGGCATAGCTGTCGGCCTGGCCGATCTTCTCGATCATCGCGTCGATGACGGGATCGGCTATTCCGCCGACATTGCGCGAACCACGCGTCCTTGCGGCCTCCGACCCATAGACGATCCGAAGCGAATCGCTGGGGATGGCGCTGCCCCCGAGCGCCCGGCTGATCATGTCGAAATCGAACTCGTCGAGCCGGCGCTGGTACTGCGCGCCATCGACGAGGCGCGAGGTGGCGTTGATGCCGAGCCGCTTGAGATTGGCCTGGAAGGGCTGCGTGTGCGGTTGGAGCGCCCCTTGGGAATCGAGGAATTCGATCTCGAAGGGCTGGCCGTTGGGGAGCTTCAGGACACTGCCCTCGCGCTTGCAGCCGGCGGCGCGCAGCATTTCGTCGGCCTTGCGCAGTAGGGCCCGGTCGCTGCCCGAACCGTCAGAGACCGGCGGCAGGAAGGGTTCGCCGAAGACCTCGTCGGGAACCTGGCCGCGAAACGGCTCGAGCAGGGCCAGTTCGGCGGGCGACGGCGCGCCGACCGCCTTGGAATCGGAGTTCTCGAAATACGAGGTCATGCGCGAATAGGCCCCGAACATGATGTTCTTCCGGGTCCATTCGAAATCGAAGGCGAGACCGAGCGCCTCGCGGATGCGCGGATCGGCGAATTTCTCGCGTCGCAGGTTGTAGATCCAGCCCTGCGAGCCCACCGGCTCGGTCTTCGGCAGGACCTCCTTGCGGACCTTGCCGTCCTTGAGCGCCGGAAAATCGTAACCCGTCGCCCAGATGCGCGAGGTGAACTCCTCCTGGAAGGTTATCACGCCGCTCTTGAACGCCTCGAAGGCGACCTGCCGGTCACGGAAATACTCCCAGCGCACCCGGTCGAAATTGTTGGCGCCTATATTCACGGGCAGATCCCTGCCCCAGTAGTCCGGCACACGCTCGAATTCGATGAAGCGCCCCTGTTCGAAACGACCGACCCTGTAGGGGCCGGAGCCGAGCGGAGGCTCCAGCGTCGAGGCCTCGAAATTGCGCGTCGACCAGTATCTCTCCGAGAACACCGGCAGGCCGGCGACGACGAGGTGCAGATCGCGGCTGCGCCTAGGCGAGAGCCGCACCACCAGGATGTCGTCGCTCTCGGCCTGCGCGGAGACGAGTTCGTTGAGGATCAGCTTGTAGGACGGATGCCCCTTCGTCTTGAGCAGGTTCATGGTGAAGGCGGCGTCGGACGCGGTCACCCGTGAGCCGTCATGGAACCTCGCCTCGGGCCGCAGGCGGAAGCGGTAGGTCAGCCGGTCGGGCGAGACCGCGACGCTTTTCGCCAGCAATCCGTAGAGCGAGCCCGGCTCGTCGCCCGAGCCGGCCATCAGGCTGTCGAAACAGGAATCCATCCCCGCCGCGCCGTCGCCCTGCAGCACGTAGGTGTTCAGCGTGTTGAAGGTGTCGAAGCTCTGGTTGCCGCCGGCGCGCTTGATCTGGATCGTCAGCGTGCCGCCCTTGGGCGCTGTCGGGTTGACATAGGCGAAATGCGGAAAGTCCGCGGGCAGCGCCAACTCGCCGAAGGTCGAGAGGCCGTGGATCTCGGCGCCCGGCTCGAGAAGCGGCAGCCGCGCCTCGCGCTGGGCGCGGACGGATTGCCCGTCGTCGACGACGCTTTGCGCCGATGCCGGCAGGGCCGCCGCGCAGGCGGCCAGTGCGCCGCCTGTCTCGAGCAGCCTGCGACGCGTGAGCGCGATCGCCATGATCTTCAGCCTCCGTTCGATTCGGCCCTGCATTATCGCGCGCACGCCCGGCGGCGCCACCGTGATGGGCCGTCATGGTGATGGCAAGAGAATGGCGGCCGCAAGCGGCGGCAGGCCGCGAAGGCCCGGATGAAACGCCGCGCGCGTCCAGTCCGCGCAGGCGTAGATTCCGCGGCTTATTTCGGCAGCGGCTTGGGCGCGTCGGCCAGCGTGTTCAGATAGGCCACGATATCGGCGCGCGAGTCGGCGCGGCCGAGCCCGGCATAGGCCATCGAGGTGCCCGGCAGATAGGCCTTGGGGTTCTTCAGGAAGCCGTCGAGCTCCTCGGCTCCCCAGGCTTCGCCGGATTTCGCCTTCATCGCCGCCGAATAGCCGAAGCCGGCGACCGCGCCCTTCGGCCTGGCGTAGACGTCGTAAAGCGCCGGGCCGACCTTGTTGGCGCCGCCCTTCTCGAAGGTGTGGCAGGCCTTGCATGCGCCCACGGCCGATGCGCCCTTGGCCACGTCGGCCTTGGCGAGACGCACCGCGATCGGCTCGTCGGCGGCCGCGGCGGGGCCGGCGGCTGCGGCGGCGGGCTCATCGCTCGGAAGCTCGAAACCGGGCACGGCGGGCTTCTTCGGCGCGAAGACGATGCCGGCGACCATGTTCAGACCCATCACGACCAGAAACGTCGAGAGAACCGCGCCGGCAATCTTGTTCTGTTCGATATCCATCGTGTCCGAGCCCTCGGTCCCGCCGGCGTCGGCGCGCGGTGCGACCGCGGGCCTGTCGCGGGTTGCTTAACCGCTTTGCGCGCCGCAATGCAACTCGTATAAGCCCGCTTCGCTTTGAGACCTTTTGACGCTTCCCGCCCCCTTTCGCCGCTCCCTTCGACGTCAGCCTATCCGCCGCCCTCGTCGTCGCGATCGCGGCGCTTTCGCCGAGATTTCCCATTCGATGTCGGACCCGCTCATCCTGATTCCGGCCCGCATGAGCGCGTCGCGCCTGCCGGGCAAGCCGCTGGCCGACATCCATGGCGAGGCCATGATCGTCCATGTCTGGCGGCGCGCCGTCGAGGCCGGCGTCGGCCCGGTCGCGGTCGCGACGGACGAACCGGGGATCGTCGCCGCGGTCGAGGCCGCGGGCGGGCGCGCCGTGCTGACGCGCGACGATCACCCATCCGGCTCCGACCGGATCAAGGAGGCCGCCGACATTCTCGATCCGGAGGGTCGCCACGACGTCATCGTCAACGTCCAGGGCGATTTGCCGACGATCGACCCGCGCGTGATCGCGGCCTCGGTCGGCCCGCTCTCGGATCGCGCCGTCGATATCGCCACGCTTGCCGCGATCATCACCCGCGAGGAGGAGAGGACCGAGCCGAGCGTGGTCAAGGCGATCGGCGCCGAGCTGTCGCCCGGCCGTCTGCGGGCGCTCTATTTCACCCGCGCCACCGCGCCCTCCGGAGAGGGGCCGCTGCTCCACCATATCGGGCTCTACGCCTATCGCCGGCGCGCGCTCGACCGTTTCGTGTCGCTCCCGCCCTCCCCTCTGGAGAAACGCGAGCGGCTGGAGCAGTTGCGCGCCATCGAGGACGGCATGCGCATCGACATCATCATCGTCGACGACGTGCCGCTCGGCGTCGACACGCCCCATGACCTCGACCGCGCCCGGGCGATGCTCGCCGCGCGCGGCAAAGCCTGAGAGCCGCCATGCCTGTCACCGTGTCCTACCAGGGCGAACCCGGCGCCTTCTCGTCGCAGGCGGCGCTGGCCGTCTTTCCCGATTGCGAATTGCTGCCCTGCGCGACGTTCGAGGACGCACTCGCCGCCGTCAGCGACGGCGGCGCCCGTTATGGCATGATCCCGATCGACAACTCGATCGCCGGCCGCGTCGCCGACATCCACCATCTGCTGCCGAACTCGGGGCTGCACATCATCGGCGAACATTTCCTGCCCATCCGCTTCCACCTGATGGCGCTGAAAGGCGCGACGCTGGCGACGCTCAAGACCGTGCAGAGCCATATCCACGCGCTCGGCCAGTGCCGCAAGATCATCCGCAAGCTCGGCCTCAAGGCCGAGGTCGCGGCCGACACGGCGGGCTCGGCCCGGCAGGTCTCGCAATCGGGGGACCTGACGCGGGGCGCGATCGCGCCGCATATCGCGGCCGAAGTCTACGGGCTCGACATCCTGATGGAGGACATCGAGGACGAGAAGCACAACACCACGCGCTTCGTCATCCTCTCGAAATACCCGGAATACGCCCGCGTCGGCACGGCGCGCACGGTGACGACCCTGATCTTCCAGGTCCGCAACATTCCGGCCGCGCTCTACAAGGCGATGGGCGGCTTCGCCACCAACGGCGTCAACATGACCAAGCTCGAAAGCTACATGGTCGACGGTCAATTCTCGGCGACGATGTTCTACGCCGATGTCGAGGGCCATCCCGACGATCCGGCGCTGCGGCGCGCGCTCGACGAACTCGCCTTCTTCTCCAAGGAGATGAAGATCCTCGGCGTCTATCCGGCGCACGCCTTCCGCGAGACGTTCGCGGAGCCGGGGGAGTAGGGCCTTCAGCGTCGTCCTTGCGAGCGAAGCAAGCAATCCAGCAGTCGCGGAGCGCTGCCGCCGCTGGATTGCTTCGCTTCGCTCTCGAGGACGGGAGCGAGCGCCACTCTCACGTCTCCTCCCCCTCCTCCGCCCAGGCCTTCAGGATCGTGTTCGCGATCGCCATGTGCGGTGGGCAGAACAGGTTGTCCGGATGCGCGCCGTCGAGCATCTGGCGCGCCTCCTGGCGCGTGAACCAGCGGCCGTCGTCGAGTTCGGTCATATCGAGCACGATCTCGTCGTTGAGCGCCTCCGCCAGGCAGCCGATCATCAGCGAGCCCGGAAAGGGCCAGGGCTGCGAGCAGAGATAACGCACCGCGCCGGTGCGCAGGCCGGCCTCTTCCCAGGTCTCGCGGCGAACCGCGTCCTCGAAGGTCTCGCCCGGCTCGACGAAGCCGGCGATGCAGGAATACATGCCGGGCGCGAAGCGCGCCTGCCGCGCCAGCAGACATCTGTCGCCACGCACCGCCAGCATGATCACGACCGGGTCGGTGCGCGGAAAATGCTGCGCGCCGCAGGCCGCGCACTGGCGTTTCCAGCCAGCGGCGCCCGACGTGCTCGGCCCGCCGCACTGGGCGCAGAAGCGATGCCGGGCATGCCAGTCGAGCATGGCCTTGGCCTCGCCGAGCGGGCCGAGCTCCTCGACCGGAACGAGCCTTTTCAGCGCGACCGAGCGCAGATCGGTCAACAGCAGTTCAGGACGACCGCGCAGCGGCTCGGCCAGGTCCTTGGCGATCAGCGTGGCGAAGCGCGGCGCGCCGTCGGGTTCGAGGCCGAGAAACGCTTCCTCCAGCGCTTCACCGAGCAGCGCGGCCTCGCTCTGGCTGAACCAGATGGTCTGGCTCTCCGCGTCGCGCCGCTGGAGGACGGGCGTCTCGCCCGCGACCACGGCGATGCGAACATCGGATCGGTGACGCAGCGCGTCGATCGCATCCGGCTGGTCGCGCAGGTCGGCGCGGCGATCGAGGCTGCTGGCGGCGAAACCGGTCCGGGCGGAGCGTTCGCGACGGCTGGGGAGGTCGGTCATGCCCGCCGTCCTATCCGGTCGCCATGTCGCGTTGCAAGGGCCCGTCAGGCCGGAGCGCGCCCTCGCAGCAGTTTGATGATCGCCGAGAAATCGGCCTCGCCCTCGCCCCAGGCGTTGTGCAGGCCGTAGAGCTGGGCCGCGACCGCGCCCATCGGCGTGCTGGCGCCGGCGGCCTGCGCCGCTTCCTGCGAGAGCTTCAGATCCTTCAGCATCAGCGCCGAGGCGAAGCCCGCCCTGTAGTCGTTGTTCGCAGGCGAGGTCGCAACCGGGCCGGGCACCGGGCAATAGGTCGTCAGCGACCAGCATTGGCCTGACGAAGTCGAGGCCACGTCGAACAGCGCCTGATGCGAGAGGCCGAGTTTCTCCGCCAGCACGAAGGCTTCCGAGACCCCGATCATCGAGACGCCGAGGATCATGTTGTTGCAGATCTTCGCCGCCTGCCCGTTGCCGGCCGGCCCGCAATGGACGACGCGCCGCCCCATCGCCGACAGAACCGGGTCGCCCTGCTCGAAGGCCTTGTCCGAGCCGCCGACCATGAAGGTCAGCGTCGCGCCCTTCGCCCCGCCGACGCCGCCTGAAACCGGCGCATCGAGCGACAGGCAGCCGCGCTCGCCGGCGAGCGCATGCGCCTTGCGTGCGCTCTCGACGTCGATGGTCGAGGAATCGATGATCAGCGCGCCCGGCCTCGCATAAGGCAGGATGTCGCCCCAGACCGAGAGCACGTGCTTGCCCGCCGGCAGCATGGTGACGACGACCGCGGCGTTCCTGACCGCATCCACCGCCGTGCCGGCGATGCCGACGCCGAGTTCGGCGGCGGCGTCCCGAGAAGCCTGCGACAGGTCGAAAGCGCGGACCTCGTGCCCCGCCTTGACGAGATTGCCGGCCATGGGCCCGCCCATATTGCCGAGCCCGATGAAGGCGATGGTGGTCATGGATGGTTCTCCCGAATCGCGCTCTTTGTTGTCCTCAGGCGCTGCCGCCTCTTCCCTTCTCCCGGATGGGAGAAGGTGGCCCGGAGGGCCGGATGAGGGCCTGCCGGTTCATCACCTGGCACCGGCGGGCCCTCACCCCTGCCCCTCTCCCACTCGGGAGAGGGGTTCTTCCAGCGCCAATCATCCGGCGCAGAATGCCTTCAATTGCCCTTCGCCCGCCCGACCAGCCCGCGCCCCACGATCATCCGCATCACCTCGTTCGTGCCCTCGAGGATCTGGTGGACGCGCAGGTCGCGGACGATCTTCTCGATGCCGTAATCGGCGAGATAGCCGTAGCCGCCATGGATCTGC
>JAKFWE010000272.1 GCA_021732895.1 Allobosea sp.
CTACCGACTGCCTCTCTTGCGGCGGCTCGGGAGGAGACCGCCGGCCGGTTCGGCGCGGGAAAAGCGGGGAGCGTTCCGCGTCGGCCGGGATTTCAGGGATCGGGACGCCGCCCGTCAGAACGGCAGGAAGATGTCCAGCACCTGCTGGCCGTAGCGCGGCTGCTGCACGTCGGTGATCTGGCCGCGCCCGCCATAGGCGATTCGCGCCTGGGCGATCTTGGACGAATCGACCGTATTGTCGGATTCGATGTCCTCCGGCCGGATGACGCCGGCCACGATCAGCTCGCGCACCTCGAAATTCACCCTGATCTCTTGCTTGCCCTCGATCACCAGATTGCCGTTCGGCAGCGACTGCGTGACCACCGCCGCGACGTTGGTGGCGAGCTGCTCGGCCCGGCGCACCGAGCCGGAGCCCTCGCTCGATCCCTCCGAATCGAGCTTGAGGAGCGAGCCGGCGCTGGCCCCGTCGGGCAGGAACTTGTCGAGCTTGTTCTCGAAGCCGAAGACGTTGTCGGCCCCGACGTTCTCGCCGCTCTTGCGGCTGCGCCGCGTCGTGTTGTCGAGCTGGGCCCGGTCGGTGACCTTGACCTTGACGGTCACCAGGTCGCCGACGAGGCGCGCGCGCTGGTCCTTGAAGAAGGCGCGCGAGCCGGTGCGCCAGAGCGAGTTCGGCGCGAAGGAGGCGTGCTGCACCGCCGGCATCGGCATCTGAACCGGCTTGTAGCCCTTGCTGGCGGTGGGGTCCTCGATCGGCGAGAGCGCTGGCGCCTGGCCGATATTGGCGAGGCGGGAGCCCGCGCCGCAGGCGCCGAGCGAGAGGCCGAGCAGGACGACGCCGGAGGCCTTGAGGATGACGGTTGAGAGCATGACCTGGTTCCGCGACATGGGGTTCTAGCGCAGGCTTGCGACGCGGCCGGCGTTCGCCGCCGTGACGGTGACCCGGGCCGGGCCGCTGACGGTCGCCTGCAGGGTGCGCTTGGACTGGGGATTGGTGATCGAAATGACGTCGCCGATCGCGCCGGCGGCGTCGGCCCGTCCCCGTGTGGTGATAAGCAGGCCCGGCGTTTCGTAGACGATGGTGACGAGATCGCCGCGCCCGACGATCTCCTCGCGCTGGACATCGCCGGCGCGCAGGGGCAGGCCGACGGCGAGCGCGCGCCGCGCCACCTTGTCGGCCGCCGCCCTGACATCGGCGATGAAATCCGTGGACAGCCCGTCGCGGGGCCGCCGCTCGACCATCACGTCGGCGATTCCGAGCGTCTCGCCCCGCGCGATGGCGCGACGCGGCACGATGACCTCGACCGTCTCGACGAGCTGGCCCGCCACATGGATCGGCTTCAGCCTGAGCGCCGCGCTGCCCGGCACGGTCAGCCGCGCCTGCAGACGGCGTGAACGCACGTCGTAGCTCAGATCGAGTACCGTCATGGCGCCGATCAGTTCGGGCTCGACCGCGACCGCGGGAGCGCCGCCGTCGATCGACAGCGCGTAGGCCCGGCCATCGACGCCGAAGCGCTCCATCAGGCCCGTCTTCACGGCGTCCTCGATATCGGCCGCGACCAGCCGGCGCGCCGCGCGGGTCACGACGACCTGGGCGAGGCCCTGGCTGTCGAGCTCGGCGGCGGAGGCGATCAGGCCCTGCGCGCGCGCCGCCTCGACGATGCGCGCGACCTGGATCGTGCCGGTCTCGCCGAGGCCCGGCGCCCGGAACGCCGCGATCGCGGCGTGCTGGGCCGGCAGGCCGACGATCAGATCGCCGAAGCTGACGATGTCGCGGCCATGCATCAGGTCCGGCCGCAGTTGCAGCCTGCGCGAGGCCGGCGCAACCGGAGTCTCCGCCGACGATGCGGCGGCGATGGCGACGCCGGCGCGCTGCTGCGCCGGCTGGGCGAGCGCGGCTCCGCTCAGAACGAGGCTCGCGGCGAGGACGAGATGGCGGATCATGGCTGCTGTCCTCCCTAGCCGCGGAACATCTGGGTGGTCGCCGACATCATCTGGTCGGCGGCGGTGATGATCTTGGAGTTCATCTCGTAGGCGCGCTGGGCGGCGATCAGCGAGGTCAGCTCGGTGACGGCCTGGACGTTGCCCTCCTCGAGATAGTTCTGCTGCAGGGTGCCGAAGCCCTCGCCGCCGCCGAAACCGTCGATCGCCTGGCCCGACGCCGCCGTCTCGACGAACAGATTGTCGCCGATCGATTCCAGCCCGACCTTGTTGACGAAGCGCGAGAGCTGGATCTGCCCCAGCGCCTGTGGCGCCGTCTGGCCCGGCACCTGCACCTCGACGGTGCCCTGGGAATTGATGCTGACGCTCGTGGCGTTGTTGGGGATCGTGATTCCGGGCTGCACCTGATAGCCGTCGCGCGTCACGAGCTGGCCCTGGGCGTCGAGATCGAACGAGCCGTCGCGCGAATAGGCCGTGCGGCCGTCGGGCAGGGTGATCTTGAACAGGCCTTCGCCGCGGATCGCGACGTCGTACTGCTTCTCGGTCGGCGTCAGGTTGCCCTGCGTCATGACGCGGCCGGTCGAGACCGTCTTGACGCCCGATCCGATGAAGGTGCCGGCCGGCACCTGCGTGTTCTGGTCCGACGTGGCCGAGCCGGCGCGGCGGAAATTCTCGTAGAGCAGATCCTGAAAATGCGCGCGCTGGCGCTTGTAGCCGGTCGTGCGGACGTTGGCGATGTTGTTCGAGATGACCTGGACGTTGAATTCCTGGGCGACCATTCCGGTCGCGGCGGTCTGAAGGGCGCGCATCGGCTTGTCTCCCCTGCCCGGTCAGGCTTGCTGGTCGGCCAGGCGCGTGATCGCCCGGCTGCGCAGTTCGTCGGATTTCGACATCATGTTGGCGATGCTCTGGTACGACCGCTGCACCTGCATGAGCCGGGTCATCTCGACCACGGCCCTGACGTTGGAGCTCTCGATCGCGCCCGGCTCGAGCCGCGCCTGCGGCCCTGACGGAATCGCCGGCGCGGCCGAGGCGAACAGGTTGACGCCCTCGCTGGAGAGCGCGCGCGGGTTGTCGAAACGGACCTGCCTGAGCTTGCCGCGAAGGCCCTGATCACTGGAGACGGAGCCGTCGGCCGCGATCTTGGCGTCGGTTTCGCCCGGGCCGAACTGGATCGGCCCGCCCTCGCCGAGCACCGGCTGCCCGGCCTGCGTCACGAGCTGACCCTGCCCGTTGATCTGCAGCGACCCGGCGCGGGTGTAGCGCTCGCCGTTGGGCGTTTGCACCACAAGGTAATTGTCGCCGCGCAGGGCCACGTCGAGCGGGTTGCCGGTCCGCTCCACCGCGCCCTGGGTCAGGTCGATCGGCGTGCCCTTGTCGACGACGAAGGACAGCCGCCGGTCGCGCGCCTGGAAGCTCTCGGCGCTGGCGATCGGCATGATGAATTCGTTGAAGGCCGCCGAACGGGCCTTGAAGCCGTTGGTCCCGGTGTTCGCGACATTGTTGGCGATCACATCCAGCTCGCGCGCCAGAGCGATCTGGCGCGACAGGCCGACGAGAAGAGCGTTCTCCACGGCATGGTCTCCCGATTTGTCGTCCCGCGACCGCCTCGACGCTCCCCAGCGCAGCGATCACGGCGACAGTTCCGCAATCGTCATGCCAACATGGTTAAATCATGCAAGCCATTGTCAATATTGATTCTTTCCGACCATCGGCATGGTCCGGAGGGCGGCAGGACACCGCCGGGCGGCATGAACGACCCGGCAAGACTTGCCGCCCTTAACGACGCGTTAACCGTGATTGCGCAGGGTGCTGAGGGGAGCTGTCGCCTGCTGGCGCAGGGCTCCGGCGCGAGGCGGCCCTGACATGTCGAAGAAATCCAAGACGACCGAGGACGAAGCCCCAGCGGGCGATGTGGCCGCCAAGGGCGGCAAGAAAAAGCTGATCATGATCGGCGCCGCCGTCGTTCTGTTCGCCGGCCTCGGCGGCGGCGGCTGGTTCTTCTTTCTCAAGCAGCCGTCCGCCGAGGCCATGGCGGCCGAAGCGGCGAAGGCCGCGAGGAAGCCGACCGCCTTCGTCGAGATGAAGGACATGATGATCGGCATCTCGAACGGCGGGCAGCAGGACCGGCAGCCCATCGTCAAGATCAAGGTCGTGCTCGAAATCGCCAACGCCAAGGTTTCCGACGAGATCAAGCCGCTCCTGCCGCGCGTCGAGGACGCCTTCCAGGTGTTCATGCGCGAACTGCGGCCCTCCGATCTGGAAGGCTCGGCGGGAATATACCGGCTCAAGGAAGAGCTGCTGCGCCGCGTCAACGTCACGGTCCATCCCGCCAGGATCGACGCCGTCCTGTTCAAGGAGCTGCTCATTCAATGAGCCAGTCGCTCGATCCCAACCTCCCCGCGGTCAAGGACGAACCGCTGACGCCCGAGAGCATGGCGGCCGAATGGGCCACCATGCCCGATCTCGTCGAGGACGAGGGCGAAGGCGACGGCGGCGTCGATCGCCTCATGTCGCAAGACGAGATCGACACCATGCTCGGATTCTCGAGCGGTGACGACAAGGATGCGCGCAACGGCATCCAGGCGATTCTCGATTCCGGCTCGGTGTCCTATGAACGCCTGCCGATGCTCGAAATCATCTTCGAGCGCATGGTCCGGCTGCTTTCGACGAGCCTGCGGAACTTCTTCACCGACAATGTCGAGGTTTCGCTGGAGAGCATCCGCTCGGTGCGTTTCGGCGACTACATCAACTCGATTTCCCTGCCCGCGATGCTCTCGGTGTTCAAGGCCGAGGAATGGGACAACTTCGGCCTGATCACGATCGAGTCCTCGCTGATCTATTCGGTGCTCGACACGATGCTCGGCGGCAAGCGCGGCCAGCCGGCGGCCCGCGTCGACGGCCGGCCTTTCACCTCGATCGAGCTCAATCTGCTCAAGCGCGTCATTGGCCTCGTGCTCGCCGACGCGGAGGCAGCCTTCCGGCCGCTCTCGCCGGTGAATTTCAAGGTCGACCGGATCGAGTCCAATCCGCGTTTCGTCTCGATCTCGCGCCCGGCGAACGCCGCCATCCGCGTCGAACTGCGTTTCGACATGGAGGGGCGCGGCGGCTCGCTGCACATGCTGCTGCCTTACGCCACGATCGAGCCGATCCGCGAGCTGCTGCTCGAAAGCTTCATGGGCGAGAAGCTCGGACGCGACCCGATCTGGGAGAACCACCTCGCGACCGAGGTCTGGCAGACCGACATCGCCGTCGAATGCGTGCTCTACGAGACGCAGATGCCGCTGAAGCGCGTCATGAAGCTCGAGATCGGCGATACGCTGATGTTCGACGCGCGGCCCGACTCGACGGTCCAGCTCCGTTGCGGCGACTTCATGGTGAGCGACGGGCGGATCGGCCGGGTGGACGACAAGATCGCCGTCCAGGTCGTCAGCCCGCTGCGCCGCTCCAGGACCACCATCGCCGCCTTCGACAGCGCCACGAGCCATCTCGGCGCGCCGCTGTGATTTGCCCGCCACCCCGTTCCGAGTCGACTGACCAGGACGCAACGCCCATGACGCAACTCCCATGACGCACCGCCCATGACGATCACCCTCATCGCCGATGCGCTCGTCGCCTGCCTGCTCGTGGCGACGATCATCACCTGCTATATCCTGGCCAAGCGCATCGAGCGCCTCAAGGCCGATGAATCGTCGATGCGCCAGACCATCGGCGCCCTCGTCTCGGCCACCGACACGGCCGAGCGCGCCATCGCCGGGCTGAAATCGACCCTTGGCGACTGCGACCGCACGCTGGCCGAGCGGCTGCGCACGGCCGAACGCTACGCCGCCGACCTGACCGCGCAGGTCGAGGCCGGTCAGAGCGTGATGGAGCGCATATCGCAGATCGTCAGCGCCGCGGCGCTGGTCGCGCCGAAGCCGGCGCAGCCGCCCGCGCCGGAGCCGACCGCCCTCTCGCGCATGGCCAGCGCCGCGGAGATGGCCGCCGCGATCCGGACCCGCGCCGCCATGCGGCTCGAAGGGACCGCCGCATGATCGAGCGGCCGCGCCTGATCCCCGCCGTCATCCTCGGCGCCATGGGTCTGCTGGCCCTGAAGCTGCTTGCCTGGACCTCGGCCCCCTTCCCGGGCGTCATTCCCGCGAGTCCGCCCGCTTTCCAGAGCGCCCGGCCGGGACCCTCCGGGCCCGAGCCGCAGGTCTGGGGTCTGGCCAACGTCATCGCGCGCGCCCACGCGCCCGATATCCTCCTCGACCCCGAGACGACGGGCTCGGTCGACAAGCCCAAGCCCAAGTCGCCGGAGGACCTGCAGGCCGAGAAGGCGGCGAAGGAGGGCGAGGAGCTGGCCGCCGCCCCGGCCAACAAGGCGGGAATCATCAACGGCACGACGCAGACCGTCTCGCCAGCCGAGCGCGCCATCCTGCAGCGCCTGAGCGACCGGCGCGAGGAGATCGAGGCGCGCCTCCGCGAGCTCGAAACGCGCGAGCGCCTGCTCGACGCCGCGGAGAAGAAGCTCGACGGCCGCGTCGGCGACCTCAAGGCCCAGGAGGCCAAGGGCGACGGACCACAGGCCAAGACCGCCGTCGAGGAGGCGCAGGCGATCAAGAACCTCGTCGTCATGTACGAGACCATGAAGCCGAAGGACGCCGCCCGCGTCTTCGACCGGCTGAACCATGATGTGCTGGTGCCGGTGGTCCGGCAGATGAGCCCGCGCAAGATGTCGGACGTGCTCGCGGCGATGTCCCCGGTCGCGGCAGAGAAGCTGACTGTCGCGCTCGCGCGCAGCCCGCGCGGCCCGGGCGGCGACCGCGGCGGCGACGCCGCCCCGCTGGCCGGCGCCGAACTCCAGGCGATCGCGCCGCCGCGCTGAGCCGCGCCGGCGCGCCGGCTTAACCCGACATTATCCTTGCCGCTCTAGTTTCGGTTCTGGCCGGGGCGCAGCCGTCGCCTGCCGTCCCGGCCAATTCTGTCGCGTCGCGTGAGTTTGCCGGTTTGCGTTCCCTGCCCTCCCTCGCTTTCGGCATCGGTCTGTCGGCGCTGGCCGCCGGCCTCGCCGCGTCCGCGCAGGCGGCGACCGCCTCGCTGCGCGGCGCCGCCATGCCCGAGGGCTATGCGCGCATCTCGCTCGCCTTCGACGAGCCGACGCCGATGCGCGTGCGTGTCTCCAACGGCGTGCTGATCGTGGCCTTCGGCTCGCCCGTGACGATCGATGTCGGCAAGATCGTCAGGGAACTGCCCGAACACCTTTCCGTGGCGCGAATCGACCCCGACCGTCGCGGCATGCGCTTTGCTCTCGCCAGACCCTACAAGGCCAACCTGATCGAGGCCGGCGACAAGGCCTTCATCGACCTCATGCCGGAGAACTGGACCGGCCTCCTGCCCGGCCCGCCGCCGGAGGTCGTCGCCGATCTGGCCGAGCGCCTGCGTCTGGCGGAGGCGCGCAACCGCGCGGCGGCGCCTGCCCCCGCCGCGCCGGCCGCGCCGCTCTCGCTGCGCGGCGCCGCGCTTCCGACGCTCGATCGCCTGATCTTCACCGCCCCGCCGGACACCCGGCTCAGGCACGAGCTGGCCGAGGGGCGCCTCGGTCTCACATTCGACAAGCCGGTCCCCGTCGATGCCTCCGCGATCCGCAAGCACCTGCCCGAAGGCGTCGCGCTGACCTCGCACGAGACCTCCGAGGGGGCGACGCGGCTTGTGCTGAGCGTGCCGCAGGACCGCCAGA
>JAKFWE010000379.1 GCA_021732895.1 Allobosea sp.
CATGCACGATGGCCTCCTCGGCGATCGTCGCGTTCGTGCCGGCCCCGCCGACGCTTAGCCGACCGAGCCCGGTCCCGAGATCGGCCTCCTTGCGCTCGGCGATGATCTGCCTGAGGCCGGCGCGCCCGGCGCCGTCGCCGTCGACGATCAGCGAATAGCCCACCGTCGGCTCGACATCGGAGGTGCGGCCGGAGAACAAATAGCGCCCGTTGACGCTGCTGTTGAGCAGGTCGAGCGTCTGCTTGAATTTTTCCTCGGCCAGGATCTGCGGGGCCGAACGGCCGCTGGCGCTGGGCACGTAGCTGTTGGAGCGAACGTCGTTCTTGGTCTCGTTCGCCAGCACGGCGAAATTCTCGACCGCCTGGGTCGACAGGCTGAGATCGACCTCGGCGATCTGGATTCCGGCCAGCCACGAATCGATCGCCGTGACCTTGGCGTTGAGGTCGAGGCTGGTCCCGCGCTTGATGCCGAGGCCGCCATAGGTCTCGCTGGCCTTGCCGGTGGTGAGTTGCCGGTTCAGATCGTCGAACTGCGCCCGGCTCGAGACGAACTCGTTGGGTCTTGCTGAACGGTAGGCGCCGACGCCGTAGGCGGTGATCGTCATGGCTGGCGCTCCCTCAGACTCTCAGCAACACGTCGAGCAGCTCCTTGACCGTGGAGATGATCCGGGCGTTGGCGGCGTAGGCGGTCTGCAGCTCGATCAGCGTCGAAAGTTCCTGATCGACATTGACCTGCGAACTCTCCTGGAAGCGGCTCTGCACCGAGGCGAGCGCCACCTGCTGGCCCTCGTCGAGCCGCCTAGCGGCCTCCACCACCTGCCCGGTCGAGGCGACGACGCGCTGGACGAAGCTCGAGACCGTGCCTGTCGTCGTCGCCGTCGATCCGTCGAGCGAAGTCGTGTTGGTGAAGGCTCGCTGGCTCTGGTTCAGGCGCTCCAGCAGCAATTTCGGCCGGGTTGAATCGCCCTGCGCCGTGGCCGGCGCGGTGCTGAACACGACGAGGCGCGAACGATCGGCGATCAGGCCGGGATTGACGACGATGCGGCTGGCATAGCCGAGCGCCTGGGAGCCCCCCTCGAACGAGCCCGTATAGGCCGAATTGCCGGCGCCGGCATCGACGAAGAACGGCAGCTCGGCGGACCCGCCAGCCGAGGACAGCGAAGTTTGGGTCGGCCGCGCCGACAGGCCCACGACGTCGCGCGTGCCGCCGGCGCCGTCATCGACGATCCGCAGCGTCGAGCCGGCGTTCGAGACGGTGAAGCCGCCGCCGATCGCGGCCTGGATCTGCGCGGCGACCGAGGCCGGACCGCCGGAGAAATCGATGCCGACGACGCGGTTGTTGGCGTCGCCGCTGGCGGAGGCCGGCAGCGGCAGGGCGGCGCCGGACTCGACGCGCACGAAGGTGAAGCGCTGCGTCGCGCCGCCGGGCGTGACCTTGTAGTCGAGCGTCACCGCGTTGCCCGACTGCAAGCCGGTGAGATCGACGTCGAAGCCGGTCGCGGCGCCGGCCGTGACGGCGGTCCCCGCGACCTCGCGATCCGACAATGCGCTCGAGAGCTGCGCCGCGATCTCGTCGAGCTGCGCCTGCGCCTGCACCAGCGTCCGGTCGCGCAGCTCGATGAAGGCCGCGATCTCGCCGGAGCGGAACGATTTGTTGGCGATGGCGTCGATCGTGTTGCCGGAATTGTCGGTCAGCGTGATCGTGCCGACGCCGCGCTGCCCGGCGAGCGGGCTCCACAGCGATTCCGGACCCAGCGCCGGGCGCTCGTCGAAGGCGAAGGTCACGGCGGGCCGGCCGTCGAAAATCTGCGCCCCGGCCCCGGTGACGATGGTCAGCGAGCCGCGACCATCCTCGCTTGTGCGCAGATCGATGTAGTTCGAGAGCTCGGCGACGATGAGGTCGCGCTGGTCCCTCAGGTCGGCGGTCGAGCCGTCATTATTGCCGCTGACGATGCGGGCGTTGATCGTGGTCAGCGCTCCGAGCAGTTCGTTGACCTGGGTGACGGCGTTGGCGAGTCCGCCTTCGGCCTGCGTGCGCAGGGTCTGGACGCCGTCGGACAGATCGTTGAGGCGGTTTGCGAGCTGCGTCGCGGCGTCGAGCACGGCGGTGCGGTTGGTGTAGGACGCCGGGTCGTTCTGGAGCGCCTGGAGGGCGCTGGTGAAGCCGCTGTAGATCGAATCCAGCGCCGTGCTGCTTCCGGGCGCGCCGTAGAGCTGGTCGAGATTGGAGAGCACGCCGGCGCGCGTCGCGGTGTAGCCGGCTCCGGAGGCCTCCTGCCAGAGCTGGCGCTGCACCACCTGGTCGAGCAAGCGCTGGACATTGGTGCTGGAGGTGCCGACCGTGCCGTTGCTGTAGGTGTCGGAAGACGAGACGGTGCGGCGGACATAGCCCGCCTTGTCGGCGTTGGCGACGTTCTGCGAGACCACGCCGATGCCGATCTGCGTGGTGTGCAGACCGGAGATCGCGGTGTTGAGGGAAGTGCTCAGACCCATGGTCGGTTCCTGTCGGAGGCAGGCGCGCGCGGGCTAGGGCGCGCGCCTCTCAGCCGCAAGCCTCAGCGGATGATGGCGAAGACGTCGCGCAGCATCTCCTGGGCGGTGGTGATCACCTTCGTGTTGGCGGAGTAGGCCTGCTGGGTGACGATCATCTTCGAGAACTCGTCGGCGATGTCGGTGTTGGACTGCTCGACATTGCCGCCGATGAGCTGCGAGGTCCCCAGGCCGATAATCGGCGCCCCCGACTCGATGGTTTCCTCGAAGGCGCCGCCGTCGAGGCGTTTCAGCGAGTTGCCGGCGTTGAACCTGGCGACCGAAAGCTGCGCCAGCGCCACAACCTGGCCGTTGCTGAACGTGCCGATGACCTGCCCCTCGCCGGAGACCGAGACGCGGTCCAGCGTTCCGGCCGTATAGCCGTCCTGACGGATGCTGCGCGCGTCGATCTGGCCGCCGATATCGCCGTTCTGGGTCAGCCCGTTGCCGCCGGTCGTGAGGTTGATGCCGGAGACCGTGGTGCCGGCGATGGTCACCGTAGGCAGCGGGATGTTGCCGCCGGCCGGCGCGGTGAGCTGTCCCGTCGCGCCGAAGGTGACCGCCTGGTTGGCGTTGCGGTAGGCCACCGTCGCGCCGGTCGCGCCGGTGTTTTCCGCGACGAAGAGGTTCCAGGTGTCGGTGCCGCCCGCTGCGGTGCTGTCGATCTTGGCCCAGCGCAACTCGACGCTGGTGGCCTGCCCGAGCTGGTCGTAGACCGTGACCGAGCCGCCGGGGATGGACTGGCTCAGGAAATTGGTGAGGTCGCTGCCGACCACCGTGCCGGTCCCCGTCGGCGTCGCGCGCGGATCGGCTCCCGGATAGTCGCCCGGCGCCTGCAGCAGCTCCGAATTCGCGATCGTCGGATCCGCCTCGTTCGTCGATGGGTAGGCCGGAATGTTGGCGCGATACTCGATCGAGGTCGTCGCCTTGGCCGGGAACTGCTCCTTGGTGATCCGCAGGACCTCCGGCTGGGTGCCGATGAGCTGGCCGGTGACCGTGTCGATCTTCAGGCCCTTCAGGTAGTAGCCCGAGCCGTTGACGAGGAAGCCGTTGGCGTCGAAGTCGAAATCGCCGCGGCGGGTGTAGAGGTTGCTGTTCGAGAACTGCAGGTTGGCCCCCAGGCCGCTCTGGCGCTGATCGACGACGAAGAAGCCGTCGCCGTTGATCGCGGCGTTCGTGTCGATGCGCGTGGCCTGAAGATCGCCCTGGATCGTGTTGGTCGAGCTGCTGTAGGCCGCGACCGAACCCGCGATCTCGCGGTTCAGCGCGGCGTCCGGCACGAGATCGGAAAAGCTCGTATCGACGCGCTTGAAACCGGCGGTCCGCGAATTGGCGATGTTGCCGGAAATGTTCTCCAGCGCGAAGGACTGCGCCTGCAGGCCGGACACCGCCGTCGTCAAAGCACTGAAAAC
Source organism: Allobosea sp. (assembly GCA_021732895.1). Classification (GTDB taxonomy): domain Bacteria; phylum Pseudomonadota; class Alphaproteobacteria; order Rhizobiales; family Beijerinckiaceae; genus Allobosea. The sequence goes on from JAKFWE010000379.1 coordinate 3,941, forward strand.
ACCCATGACACCCTCATTATGCCTGGCGACGGACACGTCGCCCGATCACATCGAGGCCGGCACTGCACGGGCCGTGCCACGCAGTCAGTGATGTTTTTCAATGAGTTGTATGGTTTCCAAACTGTTCGGCAGCGCTTTTGGCCGGGCAGTTCCGGGCGCAGCCGGCAGAATTTGCCGGCCGTCGTCAGCCGGGCTCGGCTCCGCCGCGCGCGGAGCCGAGATCGCCCGCGACATCCGCGAGCGAGGGCGGCGCCCGTTCGACGAAGGGCAGCGGCCGGCAGACCGCGAGCGCGGCCAGCCCGATGCGCGCCGTCAGCAGCCCGTTCAGAACTCCCTCGCCGAGCTTGGCGGAAAGTCTGGCGGCGAGCCCTTGGCCGACGACCTGCTGGATCAGCGCGTCACCCGCGGCGACGCCGCCCGTGACGACGAGATGGCCGAGCGTCTGCCGGCCGAGCCGCAACAGGCCGAGCGTTCCGGGCCGGCCGGCATAGATCGCCGCGATCGCGCGCAGCAGGCGCGCGCAGGCGATCAGGACGAAGACGATGTCGATCAGCGCGCGCGGGCTGACCGCGGTGACCAGCGAGACGCGCCGCGCCGCCTGCGCGATCTGCGCCTGCGCGGCGAGATCGAGCGGCGTCAGCAGACAGCGTTCGGCCACGGCGAGCACATCCCGCGGGGCGAAGAGCTGCGGCAGGGCGTCGGCGAGCTCGGCGCGGCCCTTCGCCGTGCCCGCCCTGCCTGCGTAGAGACCGCCGAGTTCGCCGGCGACGGCTTTCGCCTCGTCGAGCGTGCCGCCCGACAGCACGGCGACGGCGCGCTCGCGCAGCTTCTCGATTCGCCGCTCGCGCAGGATGTCTCGCAGCACCCGCCCGAGCATGACGGCGAGCGCGAGCGCAGCGACCCCGGCCGCCGCGAGCGCGCCATAGCCGAGCGCCGGACTCTGGCTCATCAGCGCGGCGACGGTGCGCTCCGTCCAGACGCCGACCGACAGCGCCAGCAGCGCCGACAGCGCCGCCACGAACAGCGCGCCCCATGAGAAGCGCCGCTTCGGCGGCGGCGCGACGGCAGCTTCGGCCGCGTCGATCGGCTCGGCCTCCGGCAGGATCGCGAAGCCGGAACCCGGCTCGGGACGAAGCCCGTCGAGGCGGATGGCGCGGGGCGCCCTGGTCATCGGCTTGCCTCGATCAACGAAACGCCCTCCATCACGCCAGCCTGTCGCCGATCAGGAACTCCAGCGCCCGGTCGAGGCGAATCTGGGGCGGCGGCGGCGTCCGTCCGCCCGCATCCGCCTCGACCAGCGGCGGCCGGAAGCGCGGCGCGCGCACCTGCCAGCGCGGCGTGCGCGGATCGAAGATCGCCTCTGGCCGCTCCGGCAGTTCGCCCGGATAGACCGCCGCCTCGCCGGAACCGTCGAACACCTCGTCGCCGACCCGCTCGCCGGCCTCCGGCGTGCCCACGATCGCCGGCAGATCCTCGCCGCCCTGCCGCAGCCGCACCTCGCGCGTCGCCCGCACCGCGGCCAGCGCCATCGCCTCGACGCGCGCACCCGCGCCCTGGGCCCGCGCCGACGCCCGCGCCACGAGATGGCTCATCACGGCCGCGAGCCGGTCATGGCTGGAATGGTGCAGATGGTCGGCCTTGGTCGCGGCGAAGAGCACGCGCTCGATGCGCGGCGAAAACAGGCTCGACAGCCAGGAATTGCGGCCGACCTGAAACGCCGCGAGCGCCTGACCGAGTGCGGTTTCGAGATCGGCCAGCGCGGCGGGCCCGGCGTCGAGGGCGGCCAGCGCGTCGACCAGCACGATCTGCCGGTCCAGCCTGGCGAAATGGTCGCGGAAGAACGGCGCCACCACCAAACGCTTGTAGGCCTCGAAGCGCTCCGCCATCAGCCCGGCGAGCGTGCCCGGCGCGATCGCGAGGTCGGGCGGCAGATCGAGCGGCGCGAAGGTCAGCGCCGGCGAGCCCTCGAGCTCGCCCGGCATCAGGAAGCGGCCGGGCGGCGTCACCGCCACAGCCTCGGGATCGGCGCGCAGCCGCGCCAGATAGGCCTTGAACTGGTCGCTGGCGGCCTCGGCTGCAAGCTCGTCGGGCGGGCCGGACGGATCGCGTCGCGTCAGATCGTCGAGCCATGGCGCGGCCGCCTCGCGGCGATGGGCCTTGCGCGCGTCGCCGACCGCCTGCCGCGACCACGCGCCGTAGTCCAGATCGATCAGGGCGAGATCGAGGAGCCATTCGCCCGGGTAATCGACGATGTCGAGCGTGAGCGTCGCCGGCCCCTTGAACCAGCCCTGCGCCCGCTCGTAGTCGATCTCGATTCTGAGTTCGGCGATGCGCCGCGTCGATTCCGGCCAGCGTCGCTCAGGCCCGGTCAACGCCGCACGATGCGCCTCATAGGGAAAGCGCGGAACCTGCGGGTCCGGCTGCGGCGCGAGCCGCACCCGGGTGATCCGCCCTTCGGCGGCGGCCTTGAGCACCGGCAGTCGGGCGCCCTCGACCAGGTTCTGGATTAGCGCCGTGGTGAACACGGTCTTGCCGGAGCGCGACAGGCCGGTGACGCCGAGCCGCAGGCGCGGCCGCGCCAGCCCGAGCAGGCTGTCGCCGAAGGCCAGCGCGGCGTTGCGCGCGCCATCGAGATAGGAGGTCTCGCTCACGGGCGGGCGTCGCTCACTCGTCGGGCCCCTCGCCGATCGAGGCCGGCGTGACGAAGCGCTCGAGCCGCCCGCCGCGCGCAGCGAGATCGCGCCAGTCCTCGATCGAGAAATCCAGCACGGCGAGGCCGCAGGTCGGATATTTCTGCGCCATCCGGGCTGCGGCGTAGCGATCGCCATGGCCGGCCAGACGCGCGGCCAACTCCTCGAAGCCTGGATTGTGGCCGATCATCAGCAGCGTGCGCACGGCCGGCTCGGCCTCCTGCGCGACCCGCAGCAGCGCGTCTTGCGTCGCCTCGTAGATGCGCGGCTCGACATGGCTCGGAGGCTTTTCAGGAAGCATCGGGCGAACCAGTTCCCAGGTCTCCACCGTCCGGCGCGCCGGGGAGATCAGCACGAGATCGGGCAGCAGCAGTTCCTCCGCGAGATAGCGGCCCATGGCGGGCGCGGCCTCGCGACCACGGGCCGCCAGCGGTCGCTCCCGGTCGGCGACGCCGGCGGGCCAGTTCGATTTCGCGTGGCGGAGCAGCATGAGGCGTCGCATGCGAGCGAAGCTAATGATCGTCCGCCGGCTTTGCGAGCCCCTCCCCGTCGGCGACGGCGGCGATGAGCAGGCTCACCAGCCTGTTCGCATGGCGCTCCAGCATGGCGTCCCGGCCGGCCTCCCCGGCGAGGAAATCGAGCTGGCCATCGATCAGCAGGGTCGAGAAGCCATGCGTCACCGACCAGACGAAAAGGATGAACGGGAGATCGGGCGCGCCCACCGCATCCGGCGGGGCCATCGGCTGCGCTGCCGGCGGCGCGGCAAGCCGACCGGCGAGATGCGCCCGCGTTTCCGCCACCAGCACGCCGAACGCCCGCGACGCCGCCCGCTTGAAATCGGGCGCGTCCCAATCGAGCCCGCGCTGGCCGAAGACGACGCGAAACCGTCCCGGCCGCGCCAGCGCCACGTCGAGATAGGCGCGCGCGATCGCGGCCAGCCGGCCTTCCCCCGAAAGCGAGGCCTTGTCCGCAGCCTGTTCCATCGCGTCGGAGAGATCGTCGAAGCCGAGCGTC
>JAKFWE010000181.1 GCA_021732895.1 Allobosea sp.
AGGTCGTAGAGCGGCTGGCGCCGACCGATTTGCCGCAGAGGTCGTCGGTGGTCTTGATGCCGACCGCCGCCAGCGCCGTGATCGTGTAGAACTGCGCGCCCGACGAGAAGTAGTTGACGAAGTCGACGGTCTCCCGGCGCGCCGCATTATCCGACATGCCCGCCATGACCATGTCGACGCGGCCGGTCTGGAGCGAGGGCAGCATCTGCGCGAAGGCCGTCTCCTGCCATTCGATCTTGACGCCGAGTTCGGCCGCGATCGCCTCGCCGATCTCGATGTCGAGGCCAGTCAGCGTGTTCGTCGCCGGGTCCTTGAAGATGATCGGCGGATAGTTCGGCTGCGTCGCGACGACGATCTTTCCGGCGGATTTGATCCGGGCGGGCAACTCCTGAGCGGAGACGGCGGCGGGAAGCGCGATGGCGAGCGCGGCGATCAGGCTGCGGGACGATATCGGCATGGAAAGCTCCTTTGCTGCGGATCGAATACGGGTCACGACAGGACGGCGGCGATGAAATCGCGGGTGCGCGGGTGCTCGGGCGCGCCCAGCACCTGCGCCGGGGGGCCCTGCTCGACGAGCCGGCCCTGATCCATGAAGACGACGCGGTCGGCGACCTCGCGGGCGAAACCGAGTTCGTGCGTGACGACGACCATGGTCATGCCGCTCTTCGCGAGGTCGCGCATCACGGCAAGCACTTCGCCGACGAGTTCGGGGTCCAGCGCCGAGGTCGGCTCGTCGAACAGCATCAGCCGCGGCTTCATCGCCAGCGCGCGGGCGATCGCGACGCGCTGCTGCTGGCCGCCGGACAGTTCGGACGGATAGGCGTCGCGCTTCTCGGCGAGGCCCACGCGCGCGAGCAGCGCCTCGGCGTCCGCGATGGCGGCGGCTTTGGGCTGCCTCAGCACGGTGACCGGCCCCTCGACGACATTCTGCAGCGCCGTCATATGCGCGAACAGGTTGAAGCGCTGGAACACCATGCCGCTGGCAAGCCTTTGTCGGGCGATGTCGCGGTCGGTGAGTTCGACCAGCCTGCCGCGATCCGGGCGGTAGCCCGCCAGTTCGCCGTCGACCCAGATCGCGCCTGAATCGATGCGCTCCAGCTGGTTGATGCAGCGCAGCAGCGTCGATTTGCCGGAACCGGACGGGCCGACGATGCAGACCACTTCGCCGGATGCGATTTCCAGCGAAACGGCATCGAGCGCGGCAAGCGTGCCGAAGCGCTTGGTGACGGACAGCGCCTTGACCATGGGGGCGGAGAGGGCGGCCTCAACCATTGCGCTCTCCCGCCCCAGTGCGGCCCTTTGCGAAATGCCGCTCCAGGAAAATCTGTCCGAGAGACAGGATCGAGACCACGATCAGGTACCAGCCGGCCGCGACGATCAGCAGTTCGATCACCCGGGCATTGGCGTAGTAGATCGTCTGGGCGTTCCGCAGGATCTCGGAGAACTGGATCACGCTGGCGATCGAGGTCAGCTTGACCATGCTCACCACCTCGTTGCCGACCGGCGGGATGATCACCCGCATCGCCTGCGGCAGCACGATGCGTCGCAGGGTCGTCAGCCGCGTCATGCCGATCGTCTTGGCGGCTTCGGTCTGGCCATGATCGACAGAGAGAATGCCGGAACGCACCACCTCGGCGGTATAGGCGCCCTGGTTGATGCCGAGGCCCAGCAGCGTCGCCATGAATGGGCCGATCACGTCGATCGTGCGGACCGAGAACACGCCGGAAATGCCGATGGTCGGAAAGACCAGCGCCAGGTTGAACCAGATCAGCAATTGCAGAATCAGCGGCGTGCCGCGGAAGAACCAGATGTAGAAGGCCGCGCAGCCGCGCATTACGGCGTTTGGCGACATCGCCATAATCGCGAAGATGACGCCGAGCGTGATGCCGAGCGCCATGGCGCAGATCGTCATGATCACCGTGTTGACGAGCCCGCCGAGAATGGCTGGCGCGGTGAAGAACTGGCCGACCACCTTCCAGGCGATGTCGCCCTCGGCGAATGCCTTGACCACAAGCGCCAGCGCCAGCAGGACCAGCGCCGCCGAGATCCAGCGGCCGGCATGCAGCCGCCCGACGCGCGGCAGGCTCGGGATGGCGGGGTCGAAGACGGCCGTCTGCGTCGCTCTGCCGGTCATGGCGTCGGCCCCCGATACCCTTCGGCCCAGGCGCGATGCCGGGCGAGTTCCAGCGTCAGGCGCTCGATCTGCTCGGCGACCCGTGCAGGCGATGTGCCACCGCGCGCCATGCGCGCGTCGAGCGCGGCCTTCAGCGTCAGATGCTCGCGAATGTCCGGCGTCAACTTCGGGTCGACGCCTGCGAGCGCGGCATCGTCGATCTGGTGCAACTCGCAGTCGCGCTCCTCGCAGAGCCGGACCAGCGCGCCGGTGATGTCATGCGCCTCGCTGAAGGGCACGCCTTTCCGGGCAAGGAAATCGGCCACTTCGGTGGCGAGGGTGAAGCCCTGCGCGGCGGCCGTCCGCATCGTCGCTGTATTGACGGTCATGGTCGCGACCATGCCGGCCATCGCCGGCAGCACCAGCGCCAGCGCGTCGACGGCGTCGAAAGCGGCCTTCTTGTCCTCGGCGAGATCCCGGTTGTAGGACAGCGGCAGGCTCTTCAGGGCAGCCAGCATCGTCGTGACGCCGCCGATCAGCCGAGCCGAGCGGCCGCGCGTCAGTTCGGCGATGTCGGGGTTCTTCTTCTGCGGCATGATCGAGGAGCCGGTCGCGAAGGAATCGTGCAGCGAGATCCAGCGATAGGGCTGCGTGCACCAGATCACGATTTCCTCGGCCAGCCGCGACAGGTTGACCGCCAGCATCGCCGCCACGAACAGGAATTCCGCAACATGGTCGCGCGCGCCGACCGCATCGACCGAATTCTCGAAGGACGCATCGTAGCCGAGTTCCTCGGCCGAAAGCTCCGGGTTCAGCGCGATGGCCGATCCCGCCAGCGCGGCCGCGCCCAGCGGCGAGATCGCGCTGCGCCTGTCCCAGTCGATCAGCCTGCCGGCATCGCGTGAAAACGCCTGCGCATGGGCCATGAGGTGATGGCCGAAGGTGATCGGCTGCGCCGCCTGAAGATGGGTTACGCCTGGGACCGGCGTTGCCTTGTGCGCTTGCGCCAGGATCACCAGCGATTCCTGCAGCGCCAGCAGATCGGCCATCAGCGTCCGGGCGCGATGGCGCAGGAACAGCTTCAGATCGTTCGCCGCCTGGTCGTTGCGCGAGCGTCCGGCGCGGATCTTTCCGCCGAGCGGGCCGAGCTTCTGCGTCAGCACGCGTTCCAGGAAGGTGTGGACGTCCTCATCCTCGGCCCAGGGCTCGACCAGCCCGGCCGCATGCTGCCTTTCGACCTCGTCGATCGCCTTCAGGACGGTCGCGATCTCGCCGTCGTCGAGCAGGCCGGCGCGGCCGAGTTCGCGGATATGGGCGCGGGAACCGGCGAGATCATAGGGCGCGAGCCGGAAGTAGCTCGGCTCCGAGCGCGAGAGCCGGGTCAGCGCTGGATCGGGCTCGGCGCTGAAACGGCCTCCCCAGAGGCGCAAGGGCTGGTTCACGGGTCGCACTCCGCTTTCATGTCGCAGGGCAGCCTAGGACCGGGACCGCGGCGTCGGCAAAGGAGATCATTTCCGCCCGTCATTCCATTCTGGAATAGCACCTTGCCTTCGAGCACGCCCGCCGTAGGATTGCGCATGACCGGGAGCTCCCAGCCCTTGCCATCGACCACCGGCCTGCGCGTCGTCGAGGCGGTGGCGCGCCATGCCTCCTGCTCGGGCGCGGCGGCCGAACTCAACATGACGCAGAGCGCCGTCAGCAAGCAGCTCAAGGCCGTCGAGCAGATCGTCGGCGTGGCGCTGTTCCTGCGCAATCGGCGCGGGCTGGAGCCGACCGAGGCGGGCCGCGCCTTCATCGAGCCTGCGCGCGTTGTGCTGGCGGGGCTGGTGTCTGCGGTCGCCGGCCTCGCGCCGTTCCGGCCGGCGCAGCACCGGGTTCGGCTGCATGTCCTGCCGATTCTGGGCGATCGCTGGCTTGTGCCGCGCTTCTCGCGCTTCGCAGAACGGCACCCCGAGATCGACGTGCAGTTCACCACCTTCGTGACGCAGGAGACCAGCGAGGCGCCGGACGCCGTCTTCCGCTTCGGCGAAGGCGATTGGCCGGGGCAGGTCTGCGACTATCTGTTCGGCCGCGATGTCGCGCTCGTCGGCGCGCCCGACGTCATCGCGCGCTTCGGCGGCATCGCCGGAGCCGCCGACGTGGCGCGCTTCCCGGCGCTCGACCATTTCCAGACGCCGCTGCGCTGGAGCGAGTTCGGCGAGGCGAACGGCGTCGACGGGTTGAGCCCGCAGCGGGTGATCCGATTCGGCTTTTATGCGCTCGTCATCCGCGCGGCCATCGCAGGGCAGGGGCTCGCCCTCGTTCCGCGCACGCTGGTCGGCGAGGAACTGGCCTCGGGTCAGCTCGTCAATCCCGCCGGCCTCGGTTTCCGCAGCCGTCATGGCTACTGGCTGACGCAAGGCTCCGAGCGCCAGCCGAGCCCGGCCTTTGCGCTGCTGCGCGAGTGGCTTGTCGCCGAGGCCGCCGGGATGCGAGAAGCGCTCTGACGGGCTGCGGCTTCTAGGCCTTGCGGCCCCCGATGAAGGGTCGAGACGATGCAGCTTGGAATGGTCGGCCTCGGCCGGATGGGCGGCAACATCGTCCGCCGGCTGATGCGCGCCGGGCATGATTGCGTGGTCTATGACCGCGATCCCAAGCCGGGCGTTGCGCTGGCGGCCGAAGGCGCGATCGTCGCGGCCGACCTCGCCGACCTGGTCGCCAGGCTTTCCGCCCCGCGCGCGATCTGGGTGATGCTGCCCGCCGGAACAATCACCGAGACCGCGCTGGCCGAGCTCGCGGGCTTGCTCTCGCCCGGCGACACGCTGATCGACGGCGGCAACGCCTTCTGGAAGGACGACGTCCGGCGCGGGCGGGAGCTCGCCGCCAAAGGCCTGCACTACATGGATGTCGGCACCTCGGGCGGCGTCCATGGGCTCGATCGCGGCTACTGCCTGATGATCGGCGGCGACGCGGCCGCGTTCGAGCGGCTGGAGCCGATCTACGAGGCTCTCGCCCCGGGCAAGGGCGAGATCGAGCCGACGCGGCATCGCGAAGGCCGCAACCCGACCGCCGAGCAGGGCTATCTGCATTGCGGCCCGGTCGGGTCAGGCCATTTCGTCAAGATGATCCATAACGGCATCGAATACGGCATGATGCAGGCCTTCGCCGAGGGTTTCGACCTGCTGCGCAACGCCTCGGCGAAGGAAGGCCTGCCGCCGGAATACGGCTTCGATTTCGATGTCGCCGAGATCTCGGAGGTCTGGCGGCGCGGTTCGGTCGTGACCTCCTGGCTGCTCGACCTCACCGCCGAGGCGTTTGCCGCCGACGAGGCGCTGTCCTCCTATTCCGGCAACGTCTCCGATTCCGGCGAGGGCCGCTGGACAGTGCAGGCCGCGATCGAGACCGCGACGCCGGCCGAGGTGCTGACCTCCTCGCTCTACACCCGCTTCCGCTCGCGCAAGGACCACACCTTCGCCGAGAAGGTGCTCTCGGCGATGCGCGCCGGGTTCGGCGGCCATGTCGAGCCCAAGAAGCCGGGCTGAGTTGGAATGCCGCGAAGCAAACCCGCCGTCATCGTGGTCATGGGGGTCGCCAGCTCCGGCAAGACCTCGCTCGGCGAGCGGCTGGCGGAGCGGCTCGGCTGGCCCTTCCGCGACGCCGATTCGTTTCATCCGTCGGAAAACGTCGCCAAGATGTCGCGTGGCGAGCCGCTCGACGACGAGGACCGCAAGCCCTGGCTCGCCGCCATCGCCGCCTGGATCGATCAGCTGCGGGCGGCCGGCTGCCATGGCGTCGTCACCTGCTCGGCGCTGAAGAAGCGCTACCGCGACGTGATCGTCGGCCAGCGGCCGGACGTCGCGCTGGTCTATCTCGAGGGTTCGCGCGAACTGATCGGCGCGCGGATGGCGCAACGCCGGCATCATTTCATGCCGCCGGCTTTGCTCGACAGCCAGTTTGCGGCTCTGGAGAAGCCGGATCAGGACGAAAAGCCGCTCGTCGTCTCGGTGGAGCTCAGCAAGGACGCGATCGTCGAGCGGGTGATGGCGGAGCTCCGCCTGTCCTGAGCGGGTCGGCGACGCCCGCCGCGCAGACCCCATTCCCGTTTCAACCGATTGAAAAAACGGCGCCGCAGGCGCATTGCTGGCGGCGACGGCGGCGCTCCGCCCAGCGAGGTTCATCTCATGCTCGACAAGGTCACAGCCCCCCGCACGCTCAGGCTCAACGGCGCCGACAATGTCGCGATCGCGGTCGACATGGTGGATGCCGGGGTCTCGGCCGCCGGCGTCACGGCGCTGAAGCGCATCCCGCGCGGCCACAAGATGGCGCTGGGCGCAATCGCGAAGGACAAGCCGATCCGCAAGTTCGGCCAGATCATCGGCTTCGCCACCACCGACATTCCGCCCGGCGAATGGGTCCACGAGCACAACACCGGCTTCCACGCCTTCGAGCGCGACTACGCCTTCTGCGCCGAGGCCAAGCCCGAATTCGTGCTGCCGGTCGAAGAACAGGCGACCTTCCAGGGTTTTCGACGTAAGGACGGCAAGGCAGGCACGCGCAACTATGTCGGCATCCTGACCTCGGTGAACTGCTCGGCCTCGGCCGCGCGCTTCATGGCCGAGGAGGTCAGGCGCTCGGGGCTGCTCGACGACTATCCGAATGTCGACGGCGTCATCGCGCTGACCCACGGCACCGGCTGCGGCATCGACTACAATGGCGAGAGCTTCGAAGTGCTCAAGCGCACCACCTGGGGCTATGCCTGCAATCCCAACATGGCTGCGGTGCTGGTGGTCGGGCTCGGCTGCGAAGGCTTCCAGATCAAGCGCATGAAGGACGCCTATGGCGTCGAGGAGAGCGACGTCTTCCGCACCCTGACGATCCAGGAGACCGGCGGCACCCGCAAGGCGGTGGCGGCCGGCGTCGAGGCGCTCAAAGTGATGCTGCCGATCGCCGATCGCGCCACGCGCGAGACCGTGCCGGCCTCGGAACTGATGCTCGCTTTGCAATGCGGCGGCTCGGACGGCTATTCCGGCATCACCGCCAACCCGGCGCTGGGGGCAGCGGTCGACATCTTGGTCGAGCAGGGCGGCACCGCGATCCTGTCGGAGACCCCCGAGATCTACGGCGCCGAGCACCTGCTGACCCGCCGCGCCGCCACGCGCGAGACCGGCGAAAAGCTCGTCGGCATCATCAAATGGTGGGAGGACTACACCGCCCGCGCCCGGATGGACATGAACAACAACCCGTCGCCCGGCAACAAGGCCGGCGGGCTGACGACCATTCTGGAGAAATCGCTGGGCGCGGCGGCCAAGGGCGGCACCAAGACGCTGGCGGCGGTCTACAATTACGCCGAGCAGGTCAAATCGAAGGGCTTCGTCTTCATGGACACGCCGGGCTATGACCCGGTCTCGGCGACGGGGCAGGTCGAGGGCGGGGCCAACATCCTCGCCTTTACCACGGGCCGCGGCTCGGCCTATGGCTGCAAGCCGACGCCCTCGGTGAAGCTCGCCACCAACACGCCGATGTATCTCAAGCAGACCGACGACATGGACAT
>JAKFWE010000381.1 GCA_021732895.1 Allobosea sp.
GCCCCGCCCATGCCGATCTTCAACGCCAGCCTCGCCGGCATCGGCATGATGCTGCTCGGCATCCTGCTGTTCTCGCTCAACGACGTGCTCGGGAAATGGCTGGTCGCGACCTACTCGGTCGGGCAGTTGCTGCTGATCCGCAGCGCCGCGGCGCTCGCCGTGCTGGCTCCGTTCATCGTCCGGCAGGGCGTGATGCGGACCTTGCGGCCGGAGAAGCCCGGGCTTCAGGTCCTGCGCGTCGCGCTCGGCTCGGTCGAATCGGGCCTGTTCTATCTCGCGGTGTCCCATCTCCCGCTCGCCGACACGATGACGATCTGGATGGCCGCCCCGGTCTGGGTGGTGATCCTGGCGGCGCTGCTGCTCGGCGAGACGGTCAGCCCCGGCCGCTGGCTCGCGGTGCTCGCCGGCTTCCTCGGCGTCGTGGTGACGCTGGCGCCCTCCGGCGCCAGCCTGTCCCTGCCGGCGCTGGTGGCGCTGCTCGGCAGCCTGCTCTTCGCCGGGCTGATGATCGCCGGCCGCCATCTGCGCGCCACGCCGGACGTGACGCTGGTCGGCTGGCAGACCTTCGGCACGCTGCTGATCGGCGCGGCGCTCGTCCCGTTCGGCTGGGTGACGCCGGGCCTGATCGATTTCGGTCTGCTCGCCCTGCTCGGCGTCGTCGCGATGGTGGCGCATCTGTGCGTCACGCGCTCGCTGAAACTGGCCGAGGCCTCCGTCGTCACGCCCTACCAGTACACGCTGATCCTGTGGGCGCTGGTCTTCGGCTGGCTCGTCTTCGGCGACCGGCCGACGCCGCAGATGCTGGCCGGCGCCGGGCTGATCGTCGCGGCCGGGCTGGCGCTGATCGTGCTCGAGCGCCGGCGGGCTGCGGGCTGACGCGCGTCTGTAAGGCAACAGCGTTCCGCCGGATCGCCTTGTCGTTGCGGCCGCGCTTGACCCCTGCCGCCCCGCCCGGCATCGTCCCGGCCAAATCGTCATCCGCCCGCGAGGCCGCGCCGCCATGCCCTACCCGCTCGTCTTCCGCAGCCTGCTGCGATCCGCGTTTCTCGGCGCCGCCTGCCTCGCTCTCGCGGGGCCGGCCGAGGCGGATCATCGCCGGCAGGTTCACCCGGCCGACCGGGCCGAGGCCCGCATCAACCCCTATTCCGGCGATCTGCCCGCCTGCGACGCGCCCGCCGTGCTCGGCGAGATCACCAGCTGGTTCAACTCGCGCGAGGCGAAGTTCTGGGGGCCGCTCCAGATCGTCGGCTACGACCATGTCCGCCCTATCGCCTGGCGGCCCTGGGGCGACGATTTCATCCCGCGCCGCTTCTGCACCGGCCGCGTCGCGCTGAACGACGGCAAGATCCGGCGCGTCGACTACTCGGTGCGCGAGGGGCTCGGCCTCTTCGCGCGCGGCTGGAACGTCAACTGGTGCGTCGTCGGTCTCGACCGGCACCGCACCTACGCGCCCGAATGCAAGATGGCCCGGCCCTGAACCCGGCGGACCTGAACCGGAGCGGGGGCGTGCTGCAATGATCCTGGCGAGAATCGGCCTGCTGCTCGCGCTGCTCGGCTGGGCGTCCGCGCCGGCCCTGGCGCAGCGCAACGAGCGCGGCGGCGCGCCGGGCGCGTTCGATTTTTACGTGCTGGCGCTGTCCTGGTCGCCGGGCTTCTGCGAGCTCGACGGCGATCGCGAGCGCAACCGCGAGCAATGCGCCAGCGGCGCCAATCTGCGCTTCGTCGTGCACGGGCTCTGGCCGCAGAACGAGCGCGGCTTTCCGTCAGATTGCGGCCCCGCCGGCCGCACCCCGTCGCGCATCGCCATGGAGCAGGCGCAGGGGCTGTTTCCAAGCGAGGGGCTCGCCCGCCACCAGTGGCGCAAGCACGGAACCTGCTCGGGTTCGAGCCCGAGCGACTACTTCGCCGACACCCGGCGCGCCCGCGAGAAGATCGTCGTGCCGCCGCAGCTGGCGAAGTCCGAGCGCGACCAGAGCTGGACCGCGATCGACCTCGAACGCGCCTTCGCCGCAGCCAATCCGGGGCTTCGCCCCGACATGATGTCGGTCGCCTGCCGGCGGGGCGTGCTGCAGGAGGTCAGGATCTGCCTGAGCAAGGATCTGCGCGATTTTCGCACCTGCCAGGAGGTCGACCGCTCCGCCTGCCGCTCGCGCGAGATCACGGTGAACGCGCCGCGCTGACAGGCGCGCGCCGGCCGCGTAAGAGCGGGCGATGAATTACCGCCACGGCTTCCACGCCGGAAACTTCGCCGACGTGCTCAAGCACGTCATCCTGACGCGCATTCTCGCGCATCTCAACGCCAAGGACGCGCCCTGGCGCGTCATCGACACCCATGCCGGCGCCGGCCGCTACGATCTGGGTTCCGAGGAGGCGCTGCGCACGCACGAGTGGAAGGACGGCGTCGCAAGGCTCGACCGCTCGCCCTTGCCCGGCCCGGCCGAGGCGCTGCTCCAGCCGTGGCGCGAGGCGCTGTCGGGCGCACGCGCGCGCCACGGAGCCGACGCCTATCCCGGCTCGCCCTGGCTCTGCCGCCACGCGATGCGCGCCGACGACCGGCTGATCGCCGCCGAGCTGCACCCGCAGACATACAAAAAGCTCGCGGCCGCGCTCGGCCGGGATACGCGCTGCAAGGCTCTCGCCATCGACGGCTGGCACGCGCTGCGCGGCAATGTTCCGCCAAGGGAGCGGCGCGGCCTCGTGCTGATCGACCCGCCCTTCGAGCAGCACGACGAGTTCGCGGTGCTGGCAGCGGAGTTCGTCGCAGCCCACCGCAAATGGCCGACGGGAATCTACGCGCTCTGGCACCCGATCAAGGATCGCCGCGCCGCCGACGGCCTGCTCGCCGCGATTTCCGCCGCCGGCATCGGCAGGCTGCTGCGGCTCGAGATCGACGTCGACCGGCCGGAAGCCGCCGGCGGCCTGAGCGCGACCGGCCTGATCGTCGTCAACCCGCCCTGGCGGCTGGCGCAGGAAGCCGCGCTGCTGCTGCCGGCCCTGAGCGAGCGCCTCGCGCAGGGACCGCGCCCGCGCTACACATGCGAGCCGATCCGCCCGGACGGCTGAACCGTCCGCAGCTCCGAGCCTCCGCCACAAGGGATACCGCCATGCTCACCTTGCGTTCCTCGCCCGCCTCCCCGTTCGGCCGCAAGGTCAAGATCGCCGCCAGCGTGCTCGGACTGATGGACCAGATCGCGGTCGTCGTCGCCGACACCGGCGATCCGGCCGAGCCGCTGCGCCAGCAGAACCCGCTCGGCAAGATCCCAACCTTGGTGCTGCCCAACGGCGAGACCCTGTTCGATTCCCGCGTCATCGTCGAATATCTCGACCACCTCGCCGGCGGCGGCCGGCTCATCCCCGCAGGCGAGGCGCGCTTCGCGCAGCTGCGCCTGCAGGCGCTCGCCGACGGGCTCTGCGACGCGGCGCTGCTGCAGGTCTACGAGACCCGCTTCCGCCCCGAGGAGGGCCGCAACGCCGCCTGGGTCGCCAACCAGGCGAGCAAGGTGTCGCGCGCGCTGACCGCGCTCGAACTGGCGCCACCGGCTTACGAAGGCGCGCCGCGCATCGGCGAGATCGCGCTCGCCTGCGCGCTGGGCTATCTCGACCTGCGCTTTCCGGGAAGCTGGCGGGCGGAGCACCCGGCTCTGGTGGCCTGGCTCGACGCCTTCGCCGCCCGCGTGCCCTCGTTCGAAGAGACGCGGTTCAAGGGCTGAGCCCGCGCCCCGCGGGCTCGCGTCGATGCTGTCGCTCCGCTGCGCAATTTGACGGCGCGACGCCGCTGTGTTCCTATTCTGTTCCTTGTCGCGCATGATGATCGATCGACCGTCTCGGGGGTGACGCCGCAGGTTCGAGAAGCGGTTTCGCTTTATGTCGGCGCAGGAATCGGTTCATGGTCGAGCGTCGTCCTCGGAAAGAACGTCATGCTAGCGCGCCCAGATCAGCAGCCGAGCCCCGTCGCCGATTTCGGTCGATTCGTCGGCAAGCGCTCGTTCGCAACCATCATGGCCGATCCGCCATGGCAGTTCATGAACAGGACGGGCAAAATCGCGCCCGAACACAAGCGGCTCAACCGCTACGGCACGATGACGTTGCCGGAGATCATGGCTCTGCCGGTCTCGGCGGCGGCGGCTCCAACCGCGCATCTCTATCTCTGGGTTCCGAACGCGCTCCTTCCCGAAGGTCTCGCGGTCATGAAGGCCTGGGGCTTCACCTACAAGTCGAACATCGTCTGGCACAAGATCAGGAAGGATGGCGGCAGCGACGGACGAGGCGTTGGCTTCTACTTTCGTAACGTGACCGAATTGATCCTGTTCGGCACGCGCGGCAAGAATGCTCGCACGCTGGACCCGGGCCGGACACAGGTTAATCTCGTTGCGACGCGCAAGCGCGAGCATTCCCGAAAGCCCGACGAACAATATGGGCTTATCGAAAGCTGCTCGCCCGGACCTTACCTCGAAATGTTCGGGCGAGGCCTGCGCAAGGGCTGGACGACCTGGGGTAACCAGGCTGACGAAACATACGAACCTTCCTGGGCGACATACGCGCATAATTCGTCTGCCTCGCGTATCGCAGCCGAGTAATCAGACGTCGCTCGTGTCGTCCTCCGCGCCTCCCTCCTCGATCAGAGCCAGAACGTCCTGCCGGTTTTCACCGAACGTCACAATGCTGTCGGGCATGCCGATCAGGACGAGAGGACAGGGATTTCCGACGCCGCGCCGGACGCGGTCCTCGAGTTTGCGCCAATGGGTGGTGGCCTCGCCGAACTTGTCTGCGACGAACTTATCGACGAACGCCTCACGAAATGTCAGCGGGTTCTTGTCGCGACTGACCCTGCCCAGGATGGCTTTGCGCTGCTTCGGCGTCGGATTGTAGCCCCAGGGCTCCAGATCATCCAGCGACTTGATCTGACGATCATCGCAGAAGCGGCGAACAAGATCGCGCATGTTTTCGTGCAACGAGCGTCCGCGTGTCACGATGATTCCAATCGAGATGGCTCCATCGGCATGGAGCCTTTTGAAATTTTCGAGATCACGGTCGTAGAACGGATCCTTGTTGTTCCACTCAATCTCCATCGCAATCGTATAATGACCACCGCCATCGCCAATGAATGAGCGAACATGGTCCATCTTGTGGCTGACGCTCTCCCGCTTCTGGCCGTTGATGACCTTCTCGATCGTGAAGGTGACGGTCTCCCAGCCTTGCGCCTTCAGCCCGCGCCGCAGGCGTTGAGTGCCCTTTGTCTCGCCTCCTCCAGAGCCGATGATCTCCTCGATGGGGATCGAAGCGTTCAGCAGCACCTGCTCCAGTTCCGCGATCGCCTCAGGAAACTCGCCGGCAAGGATCGACCGCGCATGGCTGTGAAATTCGACCTGATAGCCGCGAGCGATTAGGGAACCGAGCATCAGAAGACGCTAAACCTCCACCATCAGCGGATCCAGCCGAAGTAACCGCGCAACGAGAAAACCCGGTGGCCGAGGCCACCGGGTTCGCATCATCCCGTTAGGAAATGTGCAGACTAGAACTTGTAGTTCAGGCCGGCGCGAACCACCGAGAAATCGGTGCCGACCCTGATGTTGGCGGCGCCGAACGGCGTGCGGACCGACTCGCGCTCCAGATCGACGTAGAGATATTCGAGCTTCGCGGTCAGGTTGTTGGTGAACGCGTATTCCAGACCGGCGCCGATCGTGTAGCCGTACTGGGTGTTGTCGTTGCTGACAGACGCCAGCGGGGTCGCGAACTCGCTCTTCACGTTGGCGTAGGCGAAACCGCCGGTGACGTAGGGCAGGAACCGGTCGAACGCATAACCGATGCGGCCGCGCACCGTGCCGAAATAGCTGATCTCGTTCGAGGCGGAGTTGCCCAGGCCGTCACGCACGGTGGCCTTGAGATCGGCCCCCTGGAAGTCGGCCTCGACGCCGAAGACGATCTGACCGAGCTGATAGTTGTAGCCGATCTGGCCGCCGCCGACGAAGCCCTCCGGATCCTCCAGCGTCGGCAGGACGCCGAAGGTGGTCGTGTCGATGTTGCCCCAGGCGTAGCCGGCGTTGGCGCCGATGTAGAAACCGGTCCAGGTGAAGGCCGGAGCGTAGACGACCGGCGCGAGCACCGGGCCCTTGCGGGCCGGCAGGTCGGCGGCGGAGGCGGCCCCGGCGAAGGCGACGAGCCCGAGAGCGGCGACGCCCGAAAGCAGATAATTCCTCATAGCGAACTCCTTCAGTTGTCGCTGCCGCCAAGAACGCTCGGCGGGTGATTTAGTCAGGCCGATATACGACCGGTCCGGGCCAATGTCTGTTGCGCCTGAAACACATCTGCCACAGCGAGCGCGGCAGAAATGCGGCACGAATATGGATGACGAAGGCAAAAATCTCAAAACTCGTTAACTATTGTAACAAGACAAGAGACGGTTAATCGAATACTGAAAAGCCGAGCCCGCTCCCGATCTTCCGCACCATCAACGCGGCTGCTGTCGCAAGGTTCCGGCAAGATCGAAAGGATCATCGGGCCGGCCCGCTTGCCCGGTCGCGCCCCGCATGCTTTAGGCTCTGGCGACGCCATTCAGGGACCGCAATGGACGAGACGCGAATTGCGGGTCGGCTTTCGATCTTCATCATCGCCCGCGACGAGGCCGACCGGATCGCCCGCACCCTCGCGGCGGTCGCGAACCTCAGTGACGACATCCTCGTCGTCGATTCCGGCTCGACCGACGACACGGTGGCGATCGCGCGCGCGGCCGGCGCCCGGGTGCTGTTCAACCCCTGGCCGGGCTATGGCCAGCAGAAGCGCTTCGCCGAAGAGCAATGCCGCCACGACTGGCTGCTCAATCTCGACGCCGACGAAGTGGTCCCGGCAGACCTCGCCGCCGAGATCGCGGCGCTGTTTGCATCTGGCGAGCCGCCAGCCGACGCCTACCGGATCCGGATCGCCGAGATATTCCCCGGCGAGGGCGCGCCCCATCGTTTCGCCTATGCGCTGTCGCCCGTGCGGCTGTACCGGCGCGACAAGGGCCGCTATTCGCCCTCCCCGGTGCATGACCGCGTCGATCTAGCCCCCGGCGCGCGCGTCGCCAGCCTCAGGGGCACGGTGCATCATTTCTCGGTGCGCTCGCTCGGCGAGCAGATGGACAAGCTCAACGCCTATAGCGACGCGCAGGCCGACGATCTCGACGAGCGCGGCGCGAAGCTCTCGGCGCTCAGGCTGGCGGTCGAGTTTCCGGCCAATTTCATCAAGGCCTATATCGGCCGCCGCCACGGCCTGCGCGGCGTCTACGGGTTCATGACCGCGATGAACTACGCCTTCTACCGCTATCTGCGCATCGCCAAACACTGGGAGCGCCGGCTCCGGCGCGACGATCGCGGCGACCATGGCGGGCCGCGATGAGCGGCGTCGCCCTCGTCACCGGCGGAGCGAGGCGGATCGGCCGCGCCATCGTCGAGGCGCTGGCGGCCGAAGGCTACGCCGTCGCGATCCATTGCGGCGCGGCCGAGGCGCAGGCGCGGGCGCTCGCCGACGGCCTGCGCGCGACGGGCGCCCGGGCGGCGGTGATCGCGGCCGACCTCGCCGACCCGGCGGCGGTCGAGACGATCCTGCCATCGGCCGAGGCGGCGCTGGGGCCGGTGACGCTGCTCGTCAACAACGCCTCGAGC
>JAKFWE010000151.1 GCA_021732895.1 Allobosea sp.
GCTGTTCGCCTGTCTGAAGACAACACCGAAGGACCGTGCCCATGGCATCGGCTGCTGAACAGCTTGCGGCAAACATCAGTTTCGGCGCCTTCGCCAAGGCCGACGAACTGAAGAAGCGGATCTGGTTCACGCTCGGTGCGCTGGTGATCTGCCGGCTCGGCACCTACATCCCGCTGCCGGGCATGAATCCGGAGGCCGTGGCCGACCTGTTCCGGCAGTCGCAATCGGGCGTGCTCGGCCTGTTCAACATGTTCTCGGGCGGCGCCGTCGGCCGGCTCGCGATCTTCGCGCTCAACATCATGCCGTACATCTCGGCCTCGATCATCATCCAGCTCCTGTCGAGCGTGGTGCCCACCTTCGAGGCGCTGAAGAAAGAGGGCGAGCAGGGCCGCAAGGTCCTGAACCAGTACACCCGTTACCTGACGCTGTTCCTGGCGATCTTCCAGGCCTACGGCATCGCCGTCGGCCTGCAGGGCTCGGGCAATCTGGTTGCGGAGCCTGGCCCGTTCTTCCTGCTTTCGACCACGATAACGCTGGTCGGCGGCACGATGTTCCTGCTCTGGCTCGGCGAGCAGATCACCAGCCGCGGCATTGGCAACGGCACCTCGATGATCATCTTCGCCGGCATCATCGCGGAGTTTCCGGCCCAGCTCGCGCAGACGCTCGAACTCGGCCGCCAGGGCGCGATCTCGACCGGGCTTCTGCTGCTGATCCTGGTGATGGCGATCTGCGTCATCGCCTTCGTGGTGTTCATGGAGCGGGCGCAGCGACGGCTCCTGATCAACTATCCCAAGCGCCAGGTCGGCAACCGGATGTATGAGGGGCAGACCTCCTTCCTGCCGCTGAAGCTCAACACCGCAGGCGTGATTCCGCCGATCTTCGCCTCGTCGCTGCTGCTGCTGCCGACGACGATCGCGAGTTTTTCGCAGGCTTCGGGCGGCACCGGCATCCTCTCGGTGATCGCGACCTATCTCGCCCATGGCCGGCCGCTGTTCATGTTCCTCTATGCGGCGCTGATCATCTTCTTCTGCTTCTTCTACACCGCGATCGTGTTCAACCCGGTCGAGACGGCCGACAATCTCAAGAAGCATGGCGGCTTCATGCCCGGCATCCGCCCCGGCGAGCGCACGGCCGAGCATATCGACCGGGTGCTGACGCGGATCACCGTGCTCGGCGCCGGCTATTTGACTATCGTCTGCCTTATCCCGGAATTCATGATCACCTATGCCCAGATTCCGATCATCCTGCTCGGCGGCACCTCGCTGCTGATCGTGGTGACGACGACGATGGACACCGTGGCGCAAGTCCATGGACATCTGCTGGCCCATCAATACGAGGGGCTGGTGAAGAAGGCGAAACTGCGAGGGGCGAAACGCTGATGCGACCGATCGATTCATGCGGCTGATCTTTCTGGGACCCCCGGGAGCGGGGAAGGGCACTCAGGCGGCGCGCATCGTCGCGAGGCACGGCATTCCGCAGCTTTCGACCGGCGACATGCTGCGCGCCGCGGTCGCGGCCGGCACGCCGGTCGGCCTGAAGGCCAAGGCCGTCATGGAGTCCGGCGCGCTGGTCTCGGACGAGATCGTCATTGGCATCGTCGCGGACCGCATCGAGGAGCCGGACGCCAGGAAGGGCTTCATTCTCGACGGTTTTCCGCGCACGCTGGCCCAGGCCGAAGCGCTCGACGCTATGCTCGCCTCGAAGGGCTTGAGCCTCGACACGGTGCTGGAGCTCAAGGTCGATCAGAGCAAGCTGGTCGATCGCATCGTCAGGCGCGCCGAGGAGGCGAAGGCCGCCGGCCAGCCGGTGCGCAAGGACGACGATCCGGCGGTGTTCACGACGAGGCTGGAGGCCTACAACCGCGACACGGCCGTCGTCTCGCCCTATTACGCCGGACGCGGCCAGCTCATCGAGATCGACGGCATGCGGCCGATCGACGAGGTGACGGCGGCGATCGAGAAGGCGCTGGCTGGCGGCTGAGCGTTCGCGCCTGTCAGCGGGTTGACTCGGCGCCGGTAAAGCCCTAACGCACGGCGATCCGGTTTCATGTGAGCGATGCCGACGCCTTCGTCAGAAGGGCCGGCGTCGCATTCTCGCGTGGAACCTGTTCAACGCCTCGCATGGGCCGGCCTCCACCGGCGCGAGGTCATTTTCACCGCAGCGTCGCCATCGGGCGTCGCGGCCGACATGGAGAGAAGACCATGGCTCGTATCGCGGGCGTCAATATTCCCACCGGCAAGCGCGTCGTCATCGGCTTGCAGTATATCCACGGCATCGGGGCGTCCAAGGCCCAGGAAATCTGCACCAAGGTCGGCATCGCCGCCGAGCGCCGCGTCAACCAGTTGACCGACGCAGAGGTTCTCCAGATCCGCGAGACGATCGACCGCGACTACCTCGTCGAGGGCGACCTGCGTCGCGAGGTCTCGATGAACATCAAGCGCCTGATGGATCTCGGCTGCTATCGCGGCCTGCGCCATCGCCGCTCGCTGCCCGTCCGCGGCCAGCGCACGCACACCAATGCGCGCACCCGCAAGGGCAAGTCCAAGCCGATCGCCGGCAAGAAGAAGTGATCTCGGGCGAATAGCCAGTGGCGAATGGCGAGTGGAGTTCATCCATTCGCCACTCGCCATTCACCGTTCGCCTCTCTGCTCCCCAGCGCCTGGAATGACGGGCGCGCTCGAAGGATGAAAGACCCATGGCCAAGGAAGCCCAGCGCGTTCGCCGCCGCGAACGCAAGAACATCGTCTCCGGCGTCGCCCATGTGAACGCCTCGTTCAACAACACCATGATCACCATCACCGACGCCCAGGGCAACACGATCTCGTGGTCTTCGGCCGGCACGATGGGTTTCAAGGGCTCGCGCAAGTCGACCCCCTATGCCGCGCAGGTCGCGGCCGAGGACGCCGCCCGCAAGGCCGCCGAGCACGGCATGCGCACGCTGGAAGTGGAGGTCACCGGTCCGGGTTCGGGGCGCGAGTCCGCCCTGCGCGCGCTTCAGGCCGCCGGCTTCACCGTGACCTCGATCCGCGACGTGACGCCGATCCCGCACAATGGCTGCCGGCCGCGCAAGCGCCGCCGCGTCTGATACTTCGCGATGATAGCGAGGCGTCCGCACCGGCGGGCGCCTGTCCGGGGCGGCCCGCCGCCGCCATTGAATTTGAAGCACCAGGAGTGCGGCCGTGATCAGCAAGAACTGGCAGGATCTGTCAAAGCCCAACAAGCTCGAAATCAAGGTCGGCGACGACCCCAAGCGTCAGGCGACCGTCGTCGCGCGCCCGCTGGAGCGCGGCTTCGGCATGACGCTCGGCAACGCGCTGCGCCGCGTGCTGCTCTCCTCGCTCCAGGGCGCAGCCGTCACCGCCGTCCAGATCGACGGCGTGCTGCATGAATTCTCCTCGATCCCCGGCGTGCGCGAGGACGTCACCGACATCGTCCTCAACATCAAGGCGATCGCGGTCAAGATGCAGGGCGAAGGCCCCAAGCGCATGACCCTGCGCAAGACCGGCCCCGGCACGGTCGTGGCCGGCGACATCAACACCGTCGGCGACGTCTCGATCCTCAACCCCGACCTCGTGCTGTGCACGCTGGACGAGGGCGCCGAGATCCGCATGGAGTTCACCGTCAACACCGGCAAGGGCTATGTGCCCTCCGAGCAGAACCGCCCGGAGGACGCGCCGATCGGCCTGATCCCGGTGGACAGCCTGTATTCGCCGGTCAAGAAAGTGTCCTACCGCGTCGAGAACACCCGCGAGGGCCAGAATCTCGACCGCGACATGCTGACCATGCAGATCGAGACCAACGGCTCTGTGTCGCCCGAGGATGCGCTGGCGCTCGCCGCCCGCATCCTGCAGGACCAGCTCGCCGTCTTCATCACCTTCGAGGAGCCGCGCAAGGAAGAGGCCGTCTCGACCGCGCCGCAGCTGCCCTTCAACCCGGCGCTGCTCAAGAAGGTCGACGAGCTCGAACTCTCGGTGCGTTCGGCCAACTGCCTGAAGAACGACAACATCGTCTATATCGGCGACCTGATCCAGAAGTCGGAGGGCGAGATGCTGCGCACCCCGAACTTCGGCCGCAAGTCGCTGAACGAGATCAAGGAAGTGCTCGCCACCATGGGCCTCCACCTCGGCATGGACGTCACCGGCTGGCCGCCGGAGAACATCGAGGAGCTCGCGAAGCGCTTCGAGGAGCACTATTGAGCGAATGGCGAAATGGCGAGTGGCGAATGATCTTGCTCCTCGCCATTCGCCACTCGCCATTCGCCCCCATCACAACGAACGGTCGTACCGTGGCACGGCGACCGTAAAATCAATGGAGAGCCATAATGCGTCACGGTTTCCGCGGTCGTCGATTCAACCGCTCGGCGGAGCATCGCAAGGCGATGTTCGCCAACATGTCCCAGGCCCTGATCAAGCACGAGCAGATCACCACGACGCTGCCGAAGGCGAAGGATCTGCGTCCGGTCGTCGAGAAGCTGGTGACGCTCGCCAAGCGCGGCGACCTGCACGCGCGGCGCCAGGCGATCGCGCAGATCAAGGACGCCGCGATCGTCGGCAAGCTCTTCGCGACGCTCGGCCCGCGCTACAAGGCGCGCAATGGCGGCTATCTGCGCATCATGAAGGCCGGCTTCCGCTTCGGCGACAACGCGCCGATGGCGGTGATCGAGTTCGTCGATCGCGACGTCGACGCCAAGGGGCTGGATTCCGGCCCGGTCTTCGCGGCGGATGACGAGGCGGCCTGAGGGGCTCGATCGATCGAGCGTTTGAAAGGGGCGGTCTTCGAGCCGCCCCTTTTTTCTTGTGTCGACGGCCGGGGAAAGCAGATGCCGCGGCATGGTTCGGATTCAGACTGCGAGGACATCCCACCTGTCCAACGTCTCGGTTGAGCGGCAAGACATCGCGATTTCATTACTTGTCGGGCGCCTCCGATCGTGGCTTCACTTCGAGATAAAGCCACGTCACTGTACGCGGCGCAGGCGGCGCAAGTCCGCTAGATCGAAGGAGGACGACATGATCGGGATGGTCGCCGCGGCGCTGGCGGCGTTCGTGTTCCTGGCTCCCGCCGCCGCTGCCCAGGACAAATACCCGTCCAAGCCGATCAACATGATCGTGCCCTTCGCCGCCGGCGGCTCGTCGGACGTTATCGCCCGTCTCGTCGGCGCGGAGATGGAGCGCGTGCTCGGCCAGCGCATCGTGATGGAGAACATGGGCGGGGCCGGCGGCGCCACCGCGCTGACACGGGCGTCGCGGGCCGAGCCGGACGGCTACACGATCGTGATCGGCAACAGCGGCACCAACGCCGCGTCCTACTCGATCTATCCCGACCTGAAATACACCAATGCCGATTTCACCCCGATCGGGCTCGTCGCCAAGACCTCGCCGATGCTTGCGCTCAAGCTCGATTTTCCGGCGAAGACGCTGATGGAGTTCATCGCCTACGCCAAAGCGCATCCGGGCAAGGTCAGTCTGGGCCATGCCGGCGTCGGCTCGTCGAACTATCTGATCTGCCGCAACTTCATCAAGGCGTCGGGCGTCGATGTCGCGCTCGTCAGCTATCGCGGCGCCGGTCCAGCGCTGAACGACCTGATGGGCGGACAGATCGACGGCGTCTGCGACGCGGCCACCTCGCTGTCGGGTGCGGTTCAGGGCGCCAAGGTCAAGGCTCTGGTCGTCGCCACGCCAGCGCGGCTGCCGAATCTGCCAGATGTGCCGACGTCGGCGGAGGCCGGGCTGCCGGCCTTCCAGGCGCAGGGCTGGAATGCGCTGTTTGGTCCCAAGAACCTGCCGGAGCCGATCATCGCGCGACTGAACGAGGCTTTGCGAACGGCGCTCGCCAGCGACAACCTCAAGAACAGGTTCAAGGAGCTGTCCTCGGTTCCGCCCGGCCCGGACGAACTCTCTCCGGCCTTCGTCGCGGCGATGGTGCCGGGCGAGATCGAGCGCTACAGGGTTTTGCTGAAGGACAAATAGGCTACGTCGCCGGCGTCCAGGTCAGGCCATTTGTCGGGACAGTTCTCCCGCCAGGTCCAGCAACGTGTCGACGGGGTGTTCAGGGAGATCCGCGTCGGGCGTGACGCCGAACAATCCGAAGATGAACGTCGTCGTCTCGTCCCTTTCGGCCAGTCCCATCGCCCAGTTGGCGAAACGCCGCTGCGCGAGCGGCTCCTCCGCCAGCAGGCGTATGCCGGCATGGCGCGGATCGAGCACGATTCGGCCGTAGGTCTCGGCCACCGAATGGCGGTCGCCTTCGAGCACCTGCGCGAAGGCCGCGGGCGTCGCGAGCAGAAACCCGGTGATCTCGTTGCGAACATTGGCTTCGCGCGCGCTGGCGACGATGCGGCCGGTTTCCAGCCGGCGATTGGCCTCGACGAGGCGGCTTTCGCTGGCGTAAACAAGTCTGATCAGTCCCATGGGCTGTTCCTTTGCAGCGCTGCTCGTATGCGAGGGTTGATTTCCGCCGAGGGCGAGACGATCCGGTGACGAAGAGGCCGGGCTGTGCGTTGTTTCAGTTGACACGCAGATACAAACGCCGCCGGCGCAAATTTGTTTCACCATGGAGACCAGCATGTCTGAACAACGCGTGCGACCGTTATCGATCGGAGCCGTGTCTTCGCTTGTCCTGACCTTGGCTCTGGCCTGCTTTCCTTGCGCCGTGCTTGCTCAGGCGCGGCAGGTTCCCGACTCGCGTCAGCAGATCGCGCTTTCCTTCGCGCCGGTGGTGCAGAAGAGCGCCGGCGCGGTGGTGAACGTCTATGGCGCGCGCGTCGAGCGGCGTCCGCAGAACCCGTTCATGGACGATCCGTTCTTTCGCCGCTTCTTCGGCGATGGCGGCTTCGGCGTGCCGCAGGAGCGGGTCCAGCGCTCGCTCGGCTCGGGCGTCGTGATCGACGCCGGCGGTCTCGTCGTCACCAACAACCACGTCATCGAGGGGATGAGCGAGGTCAGGATCGCCTTCGCCGACAAGCGCGAGGTCGAGGCCTCGATCCTGCTGCGCGACCCCCGCACCGATCTCGCGGTGCTGAAACTCAAGAACGCGAAGGATCTCGCGACGATCGAGCTGGCCGATTCCGACGCCCTGCAGGTCGGCGACATCGTGCTGGCGATCGGCAATCCGTTCGGCGTCGGCCAGACGGTGACGCAAGGCATCGTCTCGGCGCTGGCGCGCACCCAGGTCGGCGTCGGCGACGCGCAGTCCTTCGTCCAGACCGATGCGGCGATCAATCCCGGCAATTCCGGCGGCGCGCTGGTGGACATGCAGGGCCGGCTCGTCGGCATCAACACCGCGATCTTTTCGCGCTCGGGCGGCAGCCACGGAATCGGCTTCGCCATTCCCTCGGCGATGGTGCGGGTCGTGATCGATAGCGCGCGCGCGGGCGCGACCTCGGTGCGACGGCCCTGGTTCGGCGCCAGGCTCCAGGCGCTCACGGCCGATGTCGCCGACGGGCTCGGGCTCGACCGGCCGGCGGGATCGGTGGTCGCGTCCGTCGTCGAGAAAGGGCCGGCGGCCGAGGGCGGTCTGCGCCGCAACGACGTCATCACCGCGATCGACGGCCTCGCCGTCGATGATCCGGATGCGTTCGGCTACCGCTTCGCGACGCGACCGCTCGGCGCGGTCGCCTCGCTCTCCGTGC